>JBFKJL010000080.1:0-9164 GCA_041631795.1 Saprospiraceae bacterium
AAAGTTTTTGGCAAAATTCCCGGTCACTGCGCGGTAGACTTCCTGAGCCTTGCGAATATCCTTGAGCTTTGCCACAACGGCACTTTCCCTTTCATTCTTGATCTTCTGGAAAGTAATTGGCTCCCTGATATTTAAGTAAAGCGTGTAGGCCAGGTAGGCGATTAATGCTAAGAGCAGTATATTAATTATCCATTTCATCTTGAAAATATATGTTTTATTTCGTCTTTCTTACAATGATTTGCTACAAAAATAAAAATCCATTCCATTCTAAATGAATAACGATGCGTATTTAAATCAAAATGGTGTGTATAAATATATAATTTTGCAGCAATATTAAAGATGTCCGCAACAATTTTAGCCATAGAATCCTCATGCGATGACACCTCAGCCGCAGTCATCAGGAATGGCGTTGTGCTTTCCAATATCATTTCCTCACAGAAAGTCCACGCTCAATACGGCGGAGTTGTGCCCGAATTGGCCTCCCGCCAGCATCAACTCAATATCATTGCTGTTGTCGATATCGCCCTTAAAGAATCCCGGATACTCAAATCACAAGTGGATGCCATTGCCGTCACGAGAGGACCAGGACTGCTGGGCTCCCTGATCGTTGGCGTTTCCTTCGCCAAATCCCTGGCACTCAGCCTGGGGATACCACTCATTGATGTCCACCACATGAAGGCGCATGTCATGGCCCATTTCATTCAGAAACCATATCCCGTTTTTCCCTTCCTTTGTTTAACGGTCTCCGGCGGACATACCCAGATCGTTCTTGTCAATGATTATCTAGATATGGAAGTCGTCGGTTCTACGCGTGATGATGCCGCCGGGGAAGCTTTTGATAAGACAGGTAAAATGCTGGGCCTTGACTACCCCTCTGGGCCGATTATCGACAAACTGGCCCGGAAAGGACAGCCACGCTTTGAATTTCCAAAGTCCAAGATCCCCGGGCTCGACTTCAGCTTTTCTGGCCTGAAAACCGCGATCCTGTATTTTTTAAGAGATGAGCTCTCCAAAGATCCGGAGTTTGTCCAGCGTGAGATGGCCAATATTTGCGCATCCGTACAAAAGAGCATCATCGATATGCTCATGGAAAAGATCATACGGGCTTCAGAAATATATAACATCAGGGAAATAGCCATCGCTGGCGGGGTCTCCGCAAACAGTGGTCTGCGCAAACGACTGGTGGAGGAAGCCGAAAAGAGACATTGGAATCGTTATATACCGGAATTACAATATTGCATGGACAATGCCGGGATGATAGGTATTGCTGCTTACTACAAGTACCTGGTTGGATCATTTGCGGATCAGACCATATCTGCCCAGCCGCGCATGCCTTTCTAAAGGCAGGGGGCAGGAATTTTATCCGATGATCCGCTTTTTCAATTTTTCAAACTCTTCTTGAGTCAACACACCACTGGAACGCAGTTTTTCAAGATCCCTGATCTTGTCAACCACACTGTCTTCTGCTGATTTTGTTTCATCAATCGATTTCATGAGGTCATCTATCGTGGTGTCCTTGCTTTCCTTTTTCTTTTTCTCGATATCCCTGGCCATCTGTTTGCCTTTCTCGAATTTCTCATCGTAGAATTTCTTCAACCGGGAGGGATCAAAATCGAGAAACGTGCCTCCCGTTTCAAAGTGCTTTTTAAACACTTCTCCAAGTGCGTACGTCGATGCCCCGGAAAGAACAGCCAACGTCACTCCACCCAATACTGTTCCCACACCTGGAATAAATTTCACAGCCCTGGCCCCTATGCGGGCAAGTCCGGAACCTGTCAACGCCGTGATGACCGCTTTCCCTTCGGTCTCCTTGAAATTCACCTCATAAATTTTGCACAGCTGCCGGATCATATCCAATTGGATGGCACTTACCGCAAAAAAATCAGCGATAGGTATCGGAATAAAACCCGCTCCCATGGACCATATCATGTGGTTCTTGATGATCGAATTGGCGTGTGCTCTTCGTGGATCTCTTTTCGTTTCAGTCATATAGAATCATTTTTCAATCAGGTAAATGTAAGAAATGGCTTTTTCGTTTCAAATTCTTCGTAAAATCGATAAAAACCCTAAATCAATATGCCAATACCGAAAGTGGCAACAAAAAACATGTTGAGAAACGCCATTTGCTTGAGATAGGGATCGAGATCCCGCGGTTCCGTTGTATTTTGAATGGCCTTTCCATTGGCCACCACAAATGGAAGGACAAGAAGGAATAGAAATTGGGGCATTCCCGTGTAATTAATGAGGACATAGATGAGGGCTGAACCTAGACCCCCGGCCAATAGGATGCAGTGGTAAAGGGCTGCCCTGGCCCTGCCCAACCGGACAGGAATGGATTTTTTACCGGCTCGCCTGTCGGACTCGATATCTCTTATGTTATTGATATTCAACACCGCAACTGTAAAAAATCCACAACTCATGGCTGGCAAAACAACACTCCAGTCCACAGTGCCCGTCTGCAAATAATAGGTCCCCAGGACGGCAAGCAACCCAAAAAACAGGAAAACTGATATGTCACCTAACCCCATATATCCATAGGGCTTGCTGCCATTGGTGTAAAGGACTGCGGCGATCACAGCGAACAAACCCAGACCAATGAGGATAAAAAAACCTGTGGGGGTTAGCTGTGCAGCCAGCAACAGCCATATGCCTGATACCGTGGAGAGTATTGCCAGGATGTACATGGCTTTTCTCATGGCAGCTTCAGGAATTTTACCGGCCTGGACCATTCTTTGAGGACCCTGGCGTCCCGTCTTGTCAGCCCCGTGACGTGAGTCACCGAGATCGTTCGCAATGTTGGACAGGATTTGCAGAAGAAGGGCTGTCAACACTGTTAAGGACAACACCGGCCAGTTGATCGCTTGCCTGGCCGCAGCCAGGACTCCACCCATGGCAATACTGGCCACAGCCAGAGGAAGTGTTCTCAATCGTATCGCTTCAATCCAATTTTTCAAGTCGAAATTGTTTCTTCACACTATACAATAAATGTAAAGACAAATGGTTTAAAGTCACTATAACCACGCTATTCTATTCCTGTCACTATCCGTATTCCTTCCGAATGTGCAGAAAATTCCGGCGCATACATCGACTGAATTGTTGCGAGGCCATGGCTGTAATTGCCCTGGTGAACCACGCGCAGGGGGTATTCAAAAACAAAATGGCCTTTGGGTAAATAATCGATAAAGAAATGCGTACCAAGGTCCTTTGTGCTTTCATAATAACCAAGCCCTCCCTGCCATTTGTACTGGCTCAAGACATTTTCAGGTTCAAGGCCCGCCCCCCGGCTGTCCTGCATGTGAATGAATTCCATGGGGCGATCGACATCAAGTTCAATCCGGACGATCAGGCGCTGGCCTGGTTTGAGCAAAGTGCCATTTTCAAATTTCTCAAGTTTTCGACCCTTGTCAGTCATCACTTCCCTGTACAGCATCCTTTGTACCTGCAGTGGTGTGTCTTTAAAAGATTTAACCTTGTCCATATCCTCAAAATATTGCCAATGCAGGGCACCCCAGGCCGGATTCTCATTGGGATTGCGCACTTTGACCACACTTTGCCTTATGGAGACCTCACTGCTTTTCCAGGACAGTTTACGATAACCCGTTCCGGCTTCAGCGGCAACAGTTTTTGTCAATGCCGGACTTTCGGGAAAATCAATGTTCAGTGGCTGAGCAGAATGAAGCATAGATGCGGAATTGATCAGCAATGCATGGATGGCTGAAGCCGTCGCCTTGGTGGATTTCCATTGGTTCACCTGCTTGTGTCGCAAGAGCCATAATTTCAGTCCGTCAATCGATTCCCGGTCTGCATCCATCGTTTCGTACAGGGCGATCAGGGCCGCTTGCTTTTCAATATCCGGGTTGTACCAGTAATATCCTGCCATGTCATTCCAATAATATCCCACATTCTCATCCCGGATCATGCGCTGATCAAGGGATTTGAAAATGCTGCGGGCGATGTCATCATCACTCCACGAGATTGATGCCATGGCCACCAGGGCCTGGAGGTATGTATTTTGATCTCCCCATTTTTTGTAAACCTTATCCTTGAAATACTCAAGGGCTTCCTGTCCTTTCTTATCGAGCGGAATGTCCCTGAACATGCCGCGTGTATACAAATAATGAATGACAAATGGATTGGGAGCATAATTGGGCTTGTCCTTTATGTCGGCATAGAGTTCCTTCATTCTAGTATCGATATAATGCACCGCCCGTGATATCATATCCACCGGTAACCACCGGCCGTACTCTATGCCCATATTCTTCATATATCCAATATTCTCTAGCAAATACTGCGTCATATACCAGTTGTCGCGCCCACCCGGGAACCACACAAACCCTCCATTTGCGGTTTGCCGGTCCTTCACTTGGCGGGATAATGCCTGCAATTCTCCAATTACGACATTCGGGTCTGTCAGTCTGACCAGGCTTTGCATATTGGCACTTTCGCTGAGGGCTGACCTGACCCAGGGCGATTCATTCAGCAGGACATTCTTAAGCTCCGGGTTTTTCTCGAGCGGGGATTTTTTGGATTCTTCATCGTACTGCCAAAGCCTGATCACATCCTTCATCCGTGGATATTTCTCCATCAGGTCATCTGCCAGGAGGGTGGCATAAATCTTATTGAATATCTGTTCTGTGCAATCCAGGGGGTAGTCAAGGAGATATGGGATACTCTTGACGGCTAGCCAAGCCGGATGATCTGTCGATTCCAGGGTAAAACTTTCGTTGACCAGGCTTGGCGAAAGATGCATTTTATTCATAGCGCTGAAAGTGAACGTCGAAAGGGTCTTGCCTTTTATAAAGAAAGGCATCGATTCGTGAACAAGGATCCTGTTCGACAGGATGGGGATGATGTTCTCCTCACCATCACTAAATCCATGGCCTGTGGTCTTCATCCTGACGATGACAGGATTCAGATGATCATGGGGAATCACAACCGTCCATTCTGCAAGAGAGTTGCCGCCGCCATTGATCACATCATCAAGCCGTCTTTGTGAATCAAGGAAATTTTGAGTCATATCCATACCTGTGATGGCATCCAGGATCTCCAGGTCATGGACGCACTCTATTGATGTGTCAGTCAGGTTGGACACCTTGGCATTCAAAGTGATTGTATCCCCCTGTCTCAGAAACCTTGGCAGGTTGGGTATAACCATCAGCTCTTTAGATGTCTCCACCTCTGCGGATCCAAAGACATAGGCAAGATCCCGGGTATGGGCCATGAACTGGAATTTCCATTTTGTCAAAGCTTCATTCATCGTGAATGAGACCGTCGCTGATCCTGTTTCATCAATGTGTATGTCAGGGTAAAAGAAAACGGTTTCATTCAGGTTTTTTCGGATCGGAAAGGCGGCCGGATCGCTTTCTTCAGTAGGCTCTTCTCCCGCGCTTTCAGCACTTGCCGGCATTTCATCAGCCGCATCATTTTCAACCATCCTGTTTCTCAGCACGTTCTGTTCTCCCCTCTTCATGATCATAGGGGCTTCACTGATATGGACAGCTTCATACCTGGTCAAATAAAACCCATGCCAGTTGACCGTGGGCGAAAACCCATGGATATCCAGGTTGGTTTGAATTCTCGGATATCTTCTGAAAAGTTGTTGCTGTCCCGTGCCAAACCCTGCACCCTGCCAGAAGGAGATGGCCTGGAAAACGGGATAAAGATCCCTTTGCCAGTTGTGGTGGACAAACTGATCCAGGCTCATATCGTACATGGATGCGAGCAACTCCCCCGATACCGGCATCCCCTGATCATCCTTGAAGACAAGTGTCCATTCTTCCTTGCTCCCGGGGTATATCTTCGATCGAAAAGTCTTTAATTCATACGCCAATGTTTTATGGGTCCACGGCACTTCCACTCTTTTCCGGACAGTGTGAAATCTGTTGTTGTAAACGCACCGGATTTCTATGCCAAGGCCTCCCCTGTCTTCTTCTCTTATCGGATAAATGATGGCGGTGTCCCCGGGAGTTATCCTTGTATACAATCTTTCATCCCTGTTGTGCGTAATGCGCACGATGATATGAGCATCCTTGTATGGTGTAAATGTATTCAATACCAGTGAGTCTCCCGGGATGGCTGAGTCCACTGCTCCGCTCAGCCACAGAGGTTTTGTCGGAGGAAATTGATTGCGTGCCTGGCTGCCAATGAGGATATACTTTTCCATATTGGCCTTATTGCCCTTTTCGTCACTGGCATTGATGGTCATCCTGTATGCTCCGGGATCGAGCTCGTTTAACACGAGGGTGGCATCTTCCAACTTTGGAAAAAGTTCAATACGTTCATCTTTAGCGGCCTTCCAGTTGCGTGGATCTGACTCATCTTTATACGCGTAATTGGGAAACAGCTGCCTGTACCTGCCTTCGTCAAGGACAAACACATCAGACACTCCCCAGTATTTTTCATTGTAGGGCAAGACTGGTGTGATCAATTCCGTGATCCTGACCGACGCATTCCCCGGCACCTCTTCGTTTTCGATATTCTTCAGCCGTATGGCAATCGAACGACTATCTTCTATCAACAACTCTGATGGCAGATCGAAGTCTATGAATACAGGGGTGTCCGATAAGGTAAAGGTTTTACGGGCCATCGTCGTTTCTCCAGTGATATCGGTAATATCCGCTTTGACCACATAAACAAAGCCCATGGTCTGCCTTTCACCCGCTTCAGTGAGGAAGGAAAAAGAAAAGTCGCCATTCTCATTTGTATCTGTCTGTCCGTACCCTATTATTTCTGAGGTCGTGGCCACCGGAGGAAAACGCCAATTTCCATAACGCCAGACAGGCTGTTTTTCAATGGTATAGTCAACAGTCGCCTGCGCTACTTTACTGCCGCTGTATGATTCCGCAGTACCCCGGACCACAATCGTATCCCCCAGGACGTACGGATCCTTGAATTGATCAATTTTAGCAAAAATTTTGGGGCGCTTGTACTCTTCTACTGAAAAAGTCTGACTTCCACCACCATTGGAACAACGGGCTTCAAGCCTCATTTGTCCGGTAAGGCCAGACATGGGCACCATCACCATACCCGAGAAAGTTCCATACTCGGTCGTGGTGTATGAGCGTTCTTCAATGATCTGGTGGTTGACATCCCTGAAGACAATATCAACGGATGTCCCTTCCTTTAGACCTGGTATGCTTTTGCCATCCCTGTCGAGAGCCATGCCTTTAAAATGCACAGTCTGTCCAGGCCGGTAGATCGCCCTGTCCGTAAAGATCAGGATTTCGCATCTGTTCTGCGGCACGGAATACCTTCCTGCATAATGGTTTTGACGTAAGTCCAGGATATCATCATTATATTCGATAACCAGGTAATAATTGTCACTTAATCCTTTGATAGCAAATGCTCCTGCCTCATCGGTGTAACGCTCACGAATCAGGATTTGCTTGTTTGCCCTGGTTGTGTAGTCATAATCATACTTGTAGAATGATACTTTGGCGCCATGGACTGGTTGTCCGTTTTTCCTGTTCAAAACGTGGCCGTATTGTGACATCCCATCAACGACATACGTTAGATCTGAAACATTGATAAGATTGAGATGAAGCATATTTTGTTCGTCATAAACGAAGTTTTCATTATTGGATGTCAGCAATACGTAAATTCCTTTCTCCAGCGGATCAATCGGAATTTCCGTAGCGTGATGGTTGAGATCCTTGTAAACTGGCATAGACACTGACCATTCTTTACGTTTTTCCAAACCCAGCATGAAATTGATGCGGTCTTCTCCCCGGCGTAAGTTCCTGTATTCTTCAAGCATCGGGCCGTCCAGTTTATAGAGCCTAAAGTGGATTCGGGAGGTGTTCCTGTACTTGATGTAAGCGGGAAAAGGTTGCCAGGAGGGCACAACCTCTTCCAGGGTGATGGACAATTCCTTTTGGGCCAGTTGGGCCCTAAAGGCTCTTATTTTCCCGTCGAATCGTTTGTCCACACCGGCTTTATCCAGTGCTAAAATGAGACTGTCTGCTTTTTGATGATATTGGCTGTATTTTTCTTCAAACGCATTCCTGTACAATTGCCCTTTATCCATGTAGAGCCTGGCCAGTTTTAATTGTGCCAGAATGGATGCTTCGCCGGAATCTCCAGCCAACCGCAAAAGAGCGGCTTCATACCTCGAATCCTTATCCGACAAGGTCGAATGCGCTTTGAGATAATCGTACCTCTTCAGGTTGACCAAGGGGGATGACGCCAATCCCTGTTTAAGGACGGACTGAATTATCCGGAGGACCTTGTACTGAAAATTCATCGTGTCGACAGTTTCCAGTGGCAGGTCAGCAAATTTTTCCTTTGGGGCAAACAGATCAGGGTCGTTGAGTTTGTACGCTTTGACCGGCAAGGCAATGAATGTTCTGTCATTCATGAAATGAAAAAGTGCGCGCATCAAAAGAAATTCCTGGATGGATTGGCACTGGATGAAAGGCCATTCTCGATCTCCGATGTCCAAAAGTACATCCTCGTAAGCCTCTAATTTGGCGTCGCCGTTCAAATTACGGATAGACAGATCAAAATGGTGTATTGACCTTTCCTGGATCTTGCGCAGCGACCAGTTGGCAATATCCTCATTGTCGTCATTGCTGTTGCCCGTTCTATTCTCCAGTCGATAGGCATTCCGGGCGCCGTATTGATGCAATAGTTCACCAAGCAGGGAATGGTAGATGGCTGTGGCTTCCCTGGAGTTGATCTGGAGAAGCTCACTGCGCAACCTGTGTATCGTTTCTGCCTGATCGATGTCTTCGACCTGTCTGAAGAGTTTGGCCTTGTATAAGACTGCTTTGATGAGTTGATCGTCCCGTTTTTCGCGCTGTGCTTTGATATAGATCTCATTCACGACGCCCAAAGCCGATGCCGGCAAATGGTCCTTTTCAAATTTTTCAACTTTCTTCCATAAAGACTTAAAATTATTGGGCAAAGGCGTATCCATAGATGTGGGTGTATTCGAAAACAAGAGGCTGCAGATAAAAATAAAAACAAATTTCATGAATCACGTTTATAATGTAGATGCATTGGCACACCATAAAAACACAATTTGAAGCCTTAAAATTTTTTAAAATTTAGTTAAAGCGACTGATATGGACCTCTTTCCCAGGGATTATTCCTGAAATCAGATACGTGGCCATTTTCCGGGCAAAATAAGGGCCCAGGGAAGCGCCCTTGGTGCCGAGACCATT
>JBFKJL010000081.1:0-9151 GCA_041631795.1 Saprospiraceae bacterium
AAAAATATTTTTCATTTCGAATGTGTGTTTAGTGTGAAATAATAGTTATTTAGTTTATAGTTTATAGTTTATAGTTTTTAGTTTTTAGTTTGTTTCTAATTTACATTAACTCAGAACTCAGAACTCAGAACTCAGAACTCAGAACTGATTATTGCATAAAGTCAAAGACTGCCGTCCTTTCAAATTTCCCGATGTTCTTTGAAACAGGGGCCGTGCCCTTTTCATAATTATTGCCCAGGAATGCCAGGGCTTCCATCGTTATCGCATACGCTTCATCCGCATCCTGCAGTTCGGTGTACTTGCCTTTGTATTGCGTATCACTGATATTTTTATTTGTATTCAGACCAAACAGGACTGCAAAGAGAATGGCAAATGATGCCGCGATGGTCACGATCCTGGGCCACAAGCGCACAACACGAGATGGGCTTTCAGCAAAACTCAGATCAAGTTCTCCAGGATATGTCACTTCCGCTTCTCTTGCGTAAAGTGAAAATAGATCTTTCAATGGCTTGTGTTCTTCAGCCACCTGGCTGGACTTGAGATAAGTCCTGAGTAGAATTTCTTCCTCGCGGGTGCTGGTCCCTTCCCAGTACTTGTTAATGATTTGATCGATAGCAGTATTCATACTGTAATTTTTACCAATTTTTGTTTGAGCTTTTGACGCCCTCTGAATAAATAGACTTTAACCTTGTCAATCGAAAAACCAGTCATTTCACTGATTTCTTTATACGTATATCCTTCAACATCTCTCAGGTGCAGGATTGTCCGATGATTTTCCGGCAAACTGTTGAGTACTTGCATGACCCGTGACAATGAATCCCTGACTTCTAACAGCCTGTCCGGTGTTGCCCCTTTATCGCTGATATCGTAGTGCTCATTGATATCCGAGGTGCCACTTTTCCTGCTTCTCAGTTTATCCAGCGCCACATTGCGCGTGACAGTCATGCACCAGGCTTCTTTATTTTCAACCTGCTGAAGTTTTTCAAAATTCTTCCAGATCTTTATCATGGAATCCTGGACAATATCTTTGGCGTCTTCCTGGTTGCCGCTGAAACGGTATGCCAGCCGAAACATCCGGTCCTTCATTTTGTCCGCGATATTTTTGAATTCAATGGCCTGCATTACATTTTACTGACGGCTTGGTTTTAAAAATTGTTACAGTTGATCTAAAAATTTTACATTAAATGGATATTGTTTTATCTAATTTCGGGAAAACAACGTTTTTATAAGGTGAAGAAGATTGACAAGCTTGTCATGATGAGTTTTATCCCGCCTTACCTGATGGCGTTTTTTGTGGCCGAATTTGTTTTGGTCATGCAATTTTTATGGAAATACATTGATGAGATCATAGGCAAGGGATTTTCCATGGGTGTTTTGATTGAGCTGATCTTCTATTTCGCTGTCCGCATCATTCCTGAAGCCGTTCCGGTTTCGATTTTGATTGCCTCTGTTATGGTCTTTGGCAATATGTCAGAAAAATTTGAACTGTCAAGCATGAAATCGGCCGGGATATCGCTTACCCGCATCATGGGTGCCGGCATCCTCATTTCTATCCTCACAGCTATGTTTTCGCTTTTTGCGTCGAATTACCTCAAACCCAAGGCCAATTATCAATTCCTTTACAGATTCAATGCCATCCGCAAGCAAAAGCCAGCCCTGAGCATTGAAGAGGGGATATTCAACAAGGATTTTCGAAATTTTGTGATCAGGGTCGGTAAAAAATACAAAGATGGCAAGACCATCGAAGATATATTGATCTATGACCAATCCCAGCTTGACAAGTCCAAAGTCAATCTCGTCAAAGCCAGGCGCGGTAAAATGTATGCTTCAGAAGATGGTAATTTTTTTATCATGGAACTTGAAGATGGGGAATCTTACCGCGAACTGAAGCCTGGGCAGAAACCATCTGATATCGAACCCTTCATAAGAACACGCTTCAAATCCTGGTCCAGGATCTTTGATATGTCAGAATTTGAACTTGAAGCCCGCAACCTGAATCTCAACAGGAAGAAATATGATTTGATGAATGCCCTTCAGCTCGTGGAGGCTGTGGATTCTTTTGATCTGGAAATCGTCAAAAACATCCATGAAAGTGCCCATTCATTTGAAAGGATCCTGGCCATTGATGATGGAGAACCCAAAGTGGTCGAGGAGGAGAGTGAACTGCCCGAAAAAGTCCGTGAAAATGTCGATAAGCTTCAATGGGAAACCTACGTGGACAACAGGCAAAAACTGAAAAGGCGAAATGCTGATTTCCAACTGCTGACCGACGTGTCCCCGAATGAAGTGGAAACCCTGGCCGAGTTGCTGAACCAGAAATCGAAAGAGCAACTTTTAAGACCTGCACGGCTATCAGCTACGCGGCGGCTCAACGAAATAACCAAGAAAAAGAAAGCCAATGAGTTGATGACTTATGACAAAAGGCAATATATTCTGCGTCTGAACCAGCAATTCTCATTTGCCCTTGTTTGTATTGTCTTCCTTTTTATTGGTGCCCCACTTGGAAGCATCGTCCGAAAAGGTGGTTATGGTTATCCATTGTTGATAGCCATCATCTTTTTTATGCTGTTCATCATTCTCAACATTATGGGTGAAAAACTCAGTCGCAACATGACACTTGATCCCGTCTTTGCCGCCTGGCTGCCCAACATGGTCATGATCCCCATAGCCGTCTACCTTACCATCAAAGCGATGAACGATTCCAAATTCAATAATTGGAAATTGTTCTTCAATAAGGTGGCTTCCAGGTTTTCTAAGAATTGATCGCAGAAAAAACAAGCCCGGGTATGTTCGTTTCTGGTGTGACGTCCTTTTCTGCCCATCCCAACATTTTGGCTTTAATTTTCCGGATCGTCACATTTGCTTTTGATTGGCGGAGTTCAATGACGATATAGGGATTTTGTTTAAATGATCTCTCAGCCACCTCTATATCCAGTGACTTGAGAGTGTCAAGCAGAACGCCCATAATCCCGTAATCAAAAGATACCCTGAAAAACCAAGTCATTTCACGTATGATAATGTCGGCTTTTTTTAAGGCATCAGCCGCAGCATTCTTGTAAGCATTGATCAATCCGGACGTGCCGAGCTTAATACCACCAAAATAACGAACCACTATGATGCCACAGGCGTACAGATCGTTGCGTTGGATCTGTCCGAAAATCGGTTTCCCGGCTGTACCGGAAGGTTCACCGTCATCGTTCGTTCTGAAGATTTGATCATCCGGGGTCAGCCTGAACGCATAGCAATGATGGCGCGCTTTCAAATGGTCTTTTCGGACGGTGTCCAGAAATTCGAAAAACTGGGTTTCACTTTCTACGGGCAACAAATACGCGATGAACCGGGAACCCCTGTCCCGGAATTCACCCAATGAAAGGCTGTCCACTGTTTGATAAATATCAGTTTGAGAAGACGTCATATCGATATCAGTAAAACACAGAAAATCGCCAGTAAAATTCCAAGTGCATTCATCCTGTTCAGGCTTTCGCCAAAAAACACCAATCCAACAAAAGCCGTGAGCGCAAGGACACTCACATTCAAAACCGGGAACAACTCGGATCCATCCCAACCCTGGTTCAGACTAAACAATAAAAGGTAGATCGTGAAAAAATTAGGGACACCCAAAGCAATGCCACCGAGAACATCTCGCCTGCTGAATGACCTGTTGTTCGTCACCAAACAATAAAGGAGACCCCATAGACCGGCAAATAAAAAGCATGCTGAGACAAAACCAATATCGGCTTTAGGGACGATGGCCATTTCATCAACATAAAACAACACCGATTCTATAGTCCCGGTCCCTGCAAGAATAAGCAATGGCAGATACCAGTATTTTTTTATAAGATTAAAATAGTCAATATCACGCCGGTCGGGGTAATTGATCATGATGATCGCGAGGACTCCACACCCTACACCAGACCACTTCAGGACACTTGATGCTTCTTCGAATAGCCAAACACCAATGAAAAAGGGAAAGATCAGCGATAATTTCTGAAAAATCCCTGTTATGATCAGCCCAACCTTCTGCACAGCGAGAGCGACAACATTAAAAATGGTGATAAACAACCCGCTGATGACCAACGCATAGGGCAGCCACGGCTCATGGATCACAGAAGTTCCAATGGCTGGATGACCCAGGATCAAAGACCCGGTGATGAAACAAATGAAATAGTTGAGTATGATCGCTTTCAGGTTTCGAATGCCATACCTTGGATACATCCGGAATATAACCACGATCAGGACATTTATCAATATAAGGACAGCCAGAATCATCATCAGAATGCCCAAAATTAAGTTTTGAGATTAACAATTCATTATAAACTTATTGTGAATATCCTTCCTACATATGGCCGATACAATATATATATTTGCGAAAAAATTATTCATTGAGTCAAACGGACCAACAATTCGACGATATCGTTTACAAGGCGAGGGAAATCTTCTCAGTTAAAACCAAAGATTACGGGATGGCCTGGCGCATCTTGCGAACACAATCCCTGACAGACCAGATCTTCATCAAGGCTGCCCGCATTCGCAGTCTCGAGGAAAAGAAGGAAAGCAAGATCGATGAGTCAGTAGATGATGAATACCTGGGTATTATCAACTATTGTATCATGGCCATGATCCAGTTAGACAAAGGATCTTCAATAGATAACTACGACATGGATCTGGACGAACTATACTTTCTCTACGATGGTTTTGTCAAGGAAACGAAGACGCTGATGCTTGCCAAGAACCACGATTACGGGGAAGCGTGGCGTGATATGCGCGTCAGCAGCATGACGGACCTCATCCTGATGAAACTGCTCCGCATCAAACAGATCGAAGAAAATGAAGGACAAACCATAGTGTCCGAAGGCCTTAAAGCCAACTACCAGGATATCCTGAACTATGCCGTTTTTGCGTTGATCAAATTAACAGAACAACAGAATTAAACAGAAGATATGAATATACAAACGCTCGTCCTTGTCATTGGTATAATCGCCTTGTTGCTGACATTGCTGATTGGTTTTGTCATGAAAGGGCATAAGAACTGGCTGATGACCTTCCTGCAAAACTTTTGCGGAGTGCTATTTATCATTTCCGGATGGGTCAAGGCCATAGATCCCCTGGGAACGGCCTACAAAATGGAACAGTACTTTGATGAATTCTATTCGACATTAGAAGGGACATGGGTTGGTTTTATAGCACCTGTATTCCCATGGTTTTCGGAACACGCGATCGTATTTTCGCTGGCAATGATCATTTTTGAAATAGTTTTGGGAATCATGCTGTTGATCGGCGCAAGACCGAAATTTACAGCCTGGGCTTTTCTTTTGCTTGTCGCCCTGTTCACTGTCCTTACAGGGTTCACTTACCTGACCGGTTATGTGCCTGAAGGCGTGAATTTCTTCAGCTTCGGCAAGTGGGGCGCGTATGATGCCAATAACATGAAGGTCACGGATTGTGGCTGTTTTGGTGACTTTATCAAACTGGAACCCGGCACTTCTTTCATGAAGGATATCGTCTTGCTCTTCCCTTCATTGTATTTCGTGTTCAGGCATAAGGATATGCACAAGTTGTTTACACCCATGATCAGGAATGGTGTGGTGGTATTATCGACAATTGGTTTGCTGGTTTACTGTATGAGTAATTATGCCTGGGATCTGCCAGATATCGATTTCAGACCTTTCAAGAAAAATGCAGACATTCGCGCGATCAAAGAACAGGAGGCTGATGCCATGGGCAATGTCCAGATCGTGGCATGGCAGCTTAAGAACAACGACTCCGGAGAAGTATCTGTGGTCCCCAACGATGAGTACATGGGGAATTACACCAATTACCGTGGAAAGTATGAAGTCCTTGAGCAGATAAAATCAGAGCCGGCCATCAAGCCGACAAAGATCAGTGATTTTGAAATTACCGACGTCGAGGGCAACGATATGACTGACGCTTTGCTTGAGGATCCCAATGCCTGGATCATGCTCGTGGCTCATAAGCTCTATGGCCATCCACAAAGGGCAACCCGGACGGTACAGGATTCAATTTTCAATATTGATACCGTGACGATCCTTGATGTCAATGACCCCAAAGCTGAACCTGAAATTCAAATTGTGAAGAGTTTGAAGGAATTAAGTGAACGAGAGGAGACCTATGTCGAGTACAACTGGAAGCCGTCCTACATTGCTAAGTATGGCGATAAGGTAAAATCCTTTGTGGAGATGGCGCGAGCTAAAGGAATCCCGGTGTTGCTTGTGATTGGTGGTTCTGATGCCACGGCCATTGATGATTTCAGCCAAAACATTGGATTGGAAATTGAGTACGGGATGGCGGATGACATCTTGCTCAAGACGATCGTCCGGTCCAATCCGGGTATAGTCCTGTGGAAGGATGGCAAGATCCTCGATAAATGGCACCTAAGGAAATTGCCATCATTTGATTCACTTGATGGAAGGTACTGATCCGGTATTTTGCGTTTTCTTTGTGAACAGGGGGAATGCACCGAATGTTATTTTATGTGTACGACCATGAAACACCTCTGAGTTTGTATATTTAATGAATTAAAAGCACAAAGATCAAATGGAAGTTCAGCAAATAGAAAATCTTAGGATCATCCAGGACAGCGCACGCCAATTTGCAGAAACATACATCAGGCCCTACGTGATGGAGTGGGATGAGAGCCAGGAATTTCCCATCGACCTGTTTCGCAACCTGGGTCAGCAAGGCTTCCTGGGTGTTTTGGTGCCTGAAAAATATATGGGTTCGGGTCTTGGATACCAGGAATATATTTCCGTGATAGAGGAGATCGCCAAAGTTTGCGGTTCAATAGGCTTATCTGTGGCCGCCCACAATTCCTTATGCACGAATCACATCCTCGAATTTGGCAATGAGGATCAAAAGTCCAGGTGGCTGCCGAAATTAGCCACCGGTGAATGGATCGGGGCATGGGGACTTACAGAGTCCAATACAGGCAGTGATGCCATGCGCATGCGTGTCACCGCAAAGGAAGATGGCGATGACTATATTCTCAATGGGGCCAAGAACTGGATCACCCACGGGATAAGTGGAGAAGTGGCCGTTGTCCTGGCGAGGACAGGTGACCTGCTGGACAGCCGGGGAATCACAACCTTTGTTGTTGAACGTGGCACTCCGGGCTTTCATGCCGGTCAGAAAGAAAATAAACTGGGCATGCGGGCTTCCGAAACTGCAGAAATGATCTTTGACAATTGCCGGGTGCCCAAAGCGAATATTCTCGGAGAGGTCGGTGAAGGATTCATTCAGGCCATGAAAATCCTGGATGGTGGCAGGATCAGTATTGCGGCATTGGCCCTGGGCATGGCAAAAGGCGCATACGAAGCATCTGTCAAGTACGCCCAGGAGAGAGAACAATTTGGCAAGCCTATTGCCAAATTTCAGGCCATTTCATTCAAGCTGGCCGATATGGCGACAAAGATCCAGGCAGCAGAACTACTGATCAGAGAAGCCGCGGATATGAAGAACAAAGGGAAAAAAGTGACCAAGGTATCTGCCATGGCCAAATACTACGCTTCCGAGATCTGCGTGGAGATCGCCACAGATGCGGTGCAGATCTTTGGAGGATATGGATACACGAAACGCTTTCCAGTGGAAAAATTCTACCGGGACTCCAAGCTGACCACAATCGGGGAGGGCACATCAGAGATCCAGAAGCTGGTCATTGCCCGGGAGATCATGGCTGAATAATGAACTTACTGCTTGAATCGATCCTTCCACAATGATTTGAGACGGTCAAATATCTTTTTTTCCGCACTATTCTGACCAGGGAAATAGAATCGTTCTGTTTTGATACCCTCAGGTAAAAAATCCTGATCCACGAAGTTGCCTTCATAATCGTGGGCATACTTGTAGTCTTTACCGTAGTCCAGTGATTTCATGAGTTTTGTCGGGGCATTGCGCAGGTGCAGTGGCACCGGCACATTACCGCTTTCACGGACAAAACTTTGGGCTGCTTTGATGGCCATATACGCGGAGTTGCTTTTTGGACTGGAGGCGAGATATATAGCGCATTGGGCCATCGGTATCCGACCCTCTGGCATCCCGATGTGGTGGACAGCCTGGTAGCAGTTGTTGGCAATCAGCAACCCATTGGGATTGGCCAGCCCGATATCTTCCGCTGCAGAGATGATCATGCGCCGGCAGATGAAGAGAGGGTCTTCGCCACCTTCAATCATTCGGGCAAGGTAATAAGTGGCCGCATCGGGATCACTGCCCCGGATGGATTTGATGAATGCTGAAATGATATCGTAGTGCCATTCGCCGGCCTTGTCAAACTGAAGGATGTTCTTTTGAATGAGCTTATCAGTCAGTTCATTTGTGATGACTACCTGTTCGCTTCCGGGAAAATTTTCCGCGAGGATTTCGATGATATTGTAAAGTTTACGGGCATCACCTGATGAATATTTGATTATGCTATCGTATTCTTTGATCTTAATGGGTCTTACTTTCAGATAGCTGTCTTCTGTTACGGCGCGATTGATGAGGGTGACGAGGTCATCCTTCTCGAGATAGTCCAAAGTATACACCTGGCAGCGCGACAGCAGGGCAGGGATGACCTCAAAAGAAGGGTTTTCAGTTGTGGCCCCGATGAGCGTCACCACACCTTTTTCCACAGCTGACAAGAGGGCGTCCTGTTGCGATTTACTGAAACGGTGAATTTCATCGATGAACAAGATGGGCGAAGGCGAATTGAAAAATGCTTGCTTCTCGGCTTTTGCGATGGCTTCGCGGACATCCTTGACACCGGAATTCACAGCTGAAAGTTTGTAAAACGGCCTTTTGATCGTTTGGGCAATGATGTGGGCCAGGGTCGTTTTGCCCACACCCGGCGGCCCCCACAATATGAAAGAGGGCACCCGGCCGGAATCCAGCATTTTTCGCAGAGACCCATTTGGACCAACGACAGATTGCTGGCCGACGTATTGATCCAGCCTTGATGGGCGCATTCTTTCAGCAAGAGGTTGCATCTGTTGATTTACATTTAGAAGTTATAAATTTAAGGGTCTTATCGGATAATTATGACCCATCGTGAAATACTGGAAGTTATTGTCACTATCTGCAGAGCACAACGTGATGCCGAACAGTCAGCACCTATGGCTAAATACATGAAAGGACAGTTCAGTTTCTACGGCATCAAATC
>JBFKJL010000082.1:0-9089 GCA_041631795.1 Saprospiraceae bacterium
ATCTGCCAATTTTTCTTTTCTGAAAATCCCTTTAAGATCGATGAAAACAGGGTCGTCCCTGAACATGGCAAGGTAGTAGGAAAATTGTCTTTCCCTGTATCTCTGATGCGGTACAGCAAAAATGATCGCATCGTAGTCGCTGCCCGGGGCATCAATGAGTTGAATACCTGTTTTTTTCTCAACCCACCCCTTGTCTGCTTCACTGTCGAGGACCTCAACTTTCATATGGTGCCCCTCCAATGCTTTTATCAGATCAACGACCTTCGAATTTCTGATGTCACTCACATCCTCTTTAAAGGTGATCCCAATAACAAGCACTTTTTTATTTTCCGGGGATTTACCCACAGCAGAGAGCAATTGCACCTGTTTATCCGCTATGAATTGCGGCATTTTATTGTTCACCCGTCTTCCGCTTTTTATGACTTCCGGACTATAGCCGACAGAATATGATTTGTGCAATAAATAATAGGGATCGATACTGATACAGTGTCCCCCCACCAACCCGGGATACAGCTTCTGAAAATTCCACTTGGTCCCCGCAGCTTCAATGACATCGTGTGTCTTGATATTGAGCTTGTCGAATAAAATGGCCAACTCGTTCATTAGTGAAATGTTGAGGTCACGCTGAGTGTTTTCCACAACCTTGGCAGCCTCCGCAACTTTTACTGACGATGCAACATGCAAGTCCGCTTCAATGATCGTGTCGTACAGGTTGTACAATTTTTGGGTGGTCTTTTCGTCACAGCCCGACACGATCTTATTGATCTGCGTAAGTTTTTTATTGCCCTTCCCGGGCACTATCCTCTCCGGCGAGTAGCCAAAAGAAAAGTCCTCAATGGCCTTAAATCCACTTTCTTGTTCTATGATCGGGATACAGACTTCTTCTGTGCATCCTGGATACACTGTACTCTCGTAAACAACACATCCGCCTTTTTTAATATTGCGACCCACTATTGTTGAAGCACTCCTTAAATGACTCAGGTCTGGCTCCATTTGCGCATCTATGTCGGTGGGGACAGCGACAATATACACCGTAGCTCTTTGTAAATCAGCTTCATTGGATGTGAAATCTATGGTTGTTGCCATCAATTCTTCTAAACTCACCTCATCAGATGTATATTTTGACATTTTGATGCTTTTGATCTTTTCTTCATTCACATCGAAGCCTATCACTTCATAATGTTTTGAAAATTCAATGGCCAGGGGCAGTCCGACATATCCAAGCCCAACGACAGCTATAATTTCTTCTGTTTCTTTACTTAATTCTTGTTTATTCATTTTATTCACCACAACTAATCATTCAAATTGATGACTTCAAAATGCACAACCCTCCCTCCAATACATATTCTTCTCTGCTTGAAGGACAAATGGCCCGTCCGTATGTATCGAAGGACAGCCGGTATCCACTTCGGCTCATCCATCCAATGTGCTTGCCTGGGTTGCCAACCATCAATGCGAAATTATCAACATTTTTCGTAATGACAGTGCCTGCACCGATAAATGCATGGGCGCCAATGTGGATCCCGCAAAGTATTGTGGCATTCGCCCCTATTGAAACGCCCTTGTGGACAATTGTTTTCTGAAACTCATCCTTCCTGTTGACAAAACTTCGAGGGTTTATCACGTTCGTGAACACGACTGAAGGACCAATAAAAACATCATTGTCACAAACGACGCCTTCATATATAGACACATTGTTTTGTACCCGGACATTATCTCCAAGAACGACTCCGTTGGCCACAAAGGTGTTTTGGCCCAAAACACAATTCTTTCCTATTCGAGCTCCTTCCATGATATGGGTAAAGTGCCAGACCCTGGTGCCTTCTCCTATTTGTGCACCCGCATCAATAACGGCTGACGGATGAACATGAATTTTCATGGCTTATTCCCTGATTTCATTTGTACCCCCATTACAAGATGCTTTTAAAAATGTCATCCACAGTGTGTCGCGGGCGCCAATTCAACAGTCGATCCGCCTTGCTGATATCTGCATAAGTGGCAACAACATCCCCTCTGCGCCTTTCTCCCAGGACATACTTTAAGGGTTTCCCCGACACTTTCTCGACAGATTGGATCATTTCCAATATCGTCAGTCCCTTTCCCGTACCGAGATTGATCACTTCGTAAAGATTATTGTCACCGGATTCCAGCAGGTATCCGATCGCCTTTGTATGGGCCTCAGCCAAATCCATAATATGGATGTAGTCTCTTATACAGGTTCCGTCCCGCGTTGGATAATCCGTCCCAAATACAACGAGTTGATCCCTGCGCCCATTATAGACTTCCCGAATAATGGGCACCAGGGTTTCAAATTCGGGATGCGCTTTCTCAGGTATGGCCCCTGAGGCGTGCTGACCTGCGGGATTAAAGTATCGTAAAACGATAAAATTCCCTTTTTGAAGGTGCTTGTGTGTGGCGCTGATGATACGCTCACAAATTTGCTTGGTTTCGCCGTACGGGCTTTCAGCCGGTTTAAATGGGCTGCTTTCAGTGATGGGGAGCACATCAGGATTGCCATACACTGTGCATGAAGATGAAAAAACGAGATTGTCGACCCTGTATTTCTCTTTGCACGATAGTATATTCATCATGCTTTCCAAATTGTTTGTAAAATACCTGAGCGGGTCTTTCACCGACTCCCCGACGTACTTGAAGGCGGCAAAATGGATAATGCCTGCGATATCCTGGTTGGCCTCAAAGATTTTTTCCGTGGCTGACAGATTCGTCAGGTCAACGGGATAATTGCGTACCATTTTACCCGTAATTTCCAATATGCCGTCAAAGACTTCGGCATTTGAATTCGAGAAATTGTCAACAGAAATGACCTCGTAGCCGTTGTCCAGGAGGCTTACAATGGTATGGCTTCCTATGTACCCAGCGCCCCCGGTCACTAAAATTTTCATGATTCTTTTTTATATGATCATTCCTGCACCAACCGTATTGTTTGTCCCTTCATCAATAAGAATCAGACTTCCCGTTATCCTGTTCTTTCTGTATGCATCCGCAAACAGGGGAATGGTTGTGCGCAATACGACTCTCGCCACATCGTTCATCTGGATATCCTTGTCTTCAAGATCCCTGTGCAAGGTGTTGATATTGAGTTTGTATCGTATCTCTTTCACAATACACCGGGCCGATCTTGTCGTATGCATGAGGGCATATTTACCCCTCAATTGAATCGATTTTGTCTGATCAAACCAAACCAACATCACTTCGACATCCTGGATGACATCTGGCTTGTTGTTTTCACGGACGATCATGTCTCCGCGGGAAAGATCAAATTTATCTTCAAGTAAAATTGTGACTGATTCCGGTGGGAATGCTTCTTCGATCTCTCCCCGAGGACCGTCGATTTGTGCAATCCGTGTCGTAAAACCCGAGGGCAGCAGCATAACCTCATCCCCTTTCTTGATGACGCCCCCGGCAACTCTGCCGGCATATCCCCTGTAGTCGTGATGTTCATCCGTATACGGGCGTATAACGTATTGAATGGGAAACCGGACATCAATGAAGTTATGGTCACTGGCTATATGGACATTTTCAAGATAGTACATCAGGGTTGGCCCGTTGTACCATTCGGTTTTTTTTGACCTGTGGACAACATTGTCACCCACAAGGGCAGAGATAGGGATAAAATGCACATCGACGACATCCAGTTTTGCTGCAAACAGTTCAAACTGCTCCTGGATAGCATCATAGGCCTCCTGGGAATAATCCACGAGATCCATTTTATTGATACAAACCACGATGTGTGGAATTTGAAGTAAAGAGGCGATGATAGCGTGTCGCCTTGTTTGTTCGACCACTCCATTTCTGGCATCTATTAAAATAAGGGCGACATTTGCTGTGGACGCTCCTGTAACCATGTTGCGGGTATACTGAATATGTCCCGGTGTGTCAGCGATGATAAACTTTCTCTTGGGTGTCGAAAAATACCGATAAGCTACATCTATGGTTATCCCCTGCTCGCGCTCCGCCCTCAGGCCATCGGTCAGAAGTGCCAGGTTGACCCCCTCTTCGCCACGTCTCTCACTGGCTGCCTTGACAGCATCATATTGGTCCTGGTATATGGATTTGCTGTCGTACAACAATCGTCCAATGAGGGTTGATTTCCCATCATCAACGGATCCCGCAGTTGTAAATCTTAATAATTCACTATTGACATTTGTGCTTGCGATCATAACTTTCTGCTGTTTAAAAATAACCCTGTTTCTTCCTGTCTTCCATACTGGTTTCGCTCCTTTTATCATCTGTCCTGCCTCCCCTTTCCGTGACGCGTGTGGTGGCAATTTCCATGATGATATCCTGTACAGACATGGCATCTGACTTCCAGACTCCTGTACACGTCATATCGCCAATGGTCCGGCATCGAACTGTTTCGGTGAAAACAGTTTCTTCAGGCCTTTTCAATATAAAATCAGAATCAGCTAGCAAAACGCCTTCACGCTCGAAGACTTTTCTCTCGTGTGAGAAATACAAGGAAGGCAATTCGACCTCCTCAAAAGCCAGGTACTGCCATACGTCAAGTTCTGTCCAGTTGCTAATGGGAAAAATGCGGAAATGCTCACCGATATGGTGTCTGCCGTTAAATAAATTCCATAATTCAGGCCTTTGGTTTTTTGGATCCCACTGACCAAACTCATCCCTGTGAGAGAAAAAACGTTCTTTGGCCCTGGCTTTTTCTTCATCTCGCCGGCCACCTCCAATGGCTGCATTAAACTTTCCTTGCTCAAGGGCATCGAGCAAAACAGCCGTCTGTAGGCCATTCCTGCTTGCGTTAAATCCTTTTTCTTCAACGACCATCCCATTATTGATCGCTTCCTGGACGTCACCGACAATGAGTTTCGCCCCGAATTTTTCGACAAGATCATCGCGGAATTTCAGGGTTTCCGGAAAATTATGCCCTGTGTCAATATGCAGCAAGGGGAACGGGATTCGGGCCGGAAAAAACGCTTTATACGCAAGGTGGACCAATAAAATAGAATCTTTTCCCCCTGAAAACATGAGTACCGGGTTCTCAAATTGGGAGGCAATTTCGCGCATAACATAAATTGACTCCGATTCCAGTTCCTTCAGGTGATTTAAATTATAATTCATTTACTTCCTGTTTATCAATGGGGTCACAAAATTAAACACTTTTGTGATAGATTCTTCAATTTGTTGATTTTCAGTCTCAATATGGAGGTCGGGGTTTGTCGGCGCCTCGTATGGAGAGTCAATACCGGTAAATCCCTTAATCTCTCCTTTGCGCGCTTTCGCATACAAACCCTTGACATCTCTCTTCTCACATATTTCCAAAGGCGTATCGACATAGATCTCAATAAAATCGTCCTGTCCTATGATCTGTTTGGCCATTGCCCTGATCTCCTTGGTCGGGCTGACAAAACTGTTGATGCAGATCACCCCGCCATCCTTGAATAGTTTTGATATTTCGGCAATCCGGCGAATATTCTCTTGCCTGTCCTCAATAGAGAATCCCAGGTTTTTGTTGATGCCCGAGCGGGTGTTGTCCCCATCGAGAACCACGACAAAATACCCCCTGGCAAACAGTAGTTTTTCAAGACCTTCGGCAATTGTACTCTTGCCTGATCCTGACAAGCCCGTAAACCACAAAACCCTGGATTTTTGGTTTAAAAAAACTTCCTTGTCTTCTCTTGTCAGCAACCTGTCAAAAATCGGATGTATATGGTCCATATCACTTATTGAACGGGTTGAGCTTTCTGATCGAACCGTGGGGTACAAGCAACCATATACGCTCGTGTAAATAATATATAAATATCTTGCCGATAAATTCAAGCGCACCCACCTTTATGGCCGTGTCGATCTTGCCGGTAACGATATAGGTCACCACGATTGTTGTCGTAGTGGCAATGATCCGCCAAGAAATACCTTTTAGGATACTTCTCAGGTGAGATTCCTTTATGTTCGTTTTACTGTCCATTTTAAATTTTTAATGCATAGATGCTCTCAATGAGTGATACAACTTTCATACCTGCTTTTGCGGATTCATCACTCTGTTTCTTGCCCGATATGACCTTCTCCGCATTGTCATACACCCTGGAAAGGTTTTGAATGTTGTCATTGCGTGGCAATTCCACCTCTTCAAAAGTGTCTGAGTGCGCATGAAAACTTATTTTGTCCATATACTGGCCAGTTACCTGAACCGTTCCTTTTGATGCAATAATGGTCATTTGGCTTTCAAAGCTCCTCTCATATACCGCTGTTGTGTAGGTAAATGAACCTATTCCCCCGTTTTTAAGTGCAAATGTAAAAACTCCCGAGTCTTCAAAGTCAATAATTCCCCGATGATTGAAATTCCTGAATTCGGCTGATGTCACTACGATATCCCCAAACAGCCACAATAAAGAATCCAGGAAGTGAGAAAACTGTGTGAAAAGCGTGCCTCCATCCTTTCCTTGATCGCCTTTCCAGGTAGACGACTTGTAATACGCGGCATGCCGATTCCAGTAGCACCTGATATTGACCATGTACACATCTCCAATTTTCCCCTCTGAAACGAGGTGCTTTAAATACTGGCTCGCCGGTGCATACCTGTTTTGAAGGACACAAAAAAGGTGTTTGGCGTTTTGCCGTGCCGCCATTAACATTTCCCGGCAATCTCTTGTGCTCAAAGCCAGGGGTTTCTCACAGATGACATGTTTACCTGAAGCCAGCGCAGCACATGTCATTTGGCTGTGCAAATAGTTGGGCAGGCAAATGACAACAAGATCAATGGCTGTGTGATTGAGAATATCCTCGACACCAAGACCTGTCTGAATGCCGGAAGGCAATGATTGTGGAAGCGTACCTGTGTCACAGACCGCGCATATTTCGACGCCTTCAGCCAGGGCTATGGCCTTGAGGTGTTTTTGTCCTATGTGTCCCATTCCGATAATTCCGACCTTCATATAATTACATCTTGTTTCAATACACGGGGTGTTAATCCTGTCATTTGTCAAGATTGGCTCCTGATAAGAACTTCCTTGATGATTTTGTAGATCTCTGAAGCAACCTTGCCAGCTTCAAATGAGCTTTCTGCAAACTGCCTGCCAACCAGGCCCATTTCAACCTGCTGCTCATGGGACAGTTGCAAGAAATCTTCAATCTTCTCGACAAGATCCTCAGCGTCTGCAATATTAACCAAATAACCGTTTTGGCCATGCATTACCGTTTGACGACATCCTGCTGTTCGGGTCGTTATGACCGGTCTGCCCATAGCCATTCCTTCAAGGACTATACGGGGCATGCCTTCCCTGTATGAAGGCAGAACGATACAATTGGACCTTGTGATGAAATCTCTGACGTCCTTTTGAAAGCCATAATAAATGATATCTCCACCATCGATCCAATCAATAAGTTGCTCTTTACTCACCATTGAGGGATTGCCTTCATCGAGTTCACCAATCACCCAGAATTCAGCGCCCGGATGTTTTTTTCTAATATTTTGGGCTGCTGTCACAAATTCCACGATGCCCTTGTCATATAATAATCGGCCAATAAATGTAAATACCTTTCTGTCCTTCGCAAGCCCGTTGGGATGCGGTGTAAACCGGCTTGTGTCGACGCCGCACCCGTGAACGGCCACCCCCCTGGTCGTCCTGACAAGTTTTTTTTGAATGAACAAGGCCAGGTCGTCTTCATTTTCAAAAATGACTTTCCTATGAAACCTGTTGACCACAGCGTAAAGCTTTTTAATGATCGTGTTCACAGGGCCTTTATGCAAAAATGCATATCCAAGACCCGTAACAACAGCGACAGATGGCACGCCGGCGATCCTGGCGGCCATTCCGCCAAAAATATTCGGTTTATGGGTGTAATGGACGATGAGATCAGGCCTTATTCTCCTGTAAATCCTTCTCAGTTCATTGATCAATAGGATGTCCTTTAACGGATTGGTATTGTTCCGGCTAAGATTCTTCAAGGATATATGATGTACAATAGGGTATCTGTCCTTATAGACAATATATTCATCTACGGGCGCAATGATTGTCACCTTGTGTCCCTGCTCGATAAGTTTATCGACCAGGTTCAGTCTGAAATTATATATATTCCAGGTTGAATTCGCGACAAGTGCTATGTGGTTCCCTTCCTTCAATTTTCTACTTGGGTTCTACATTGTATGTGCAAGCATTCGCATATGTTGCGCAACCTTGTGCCATACGCAAATATCTATCTTCCATTTTTTAATATTTGTTCAAAGATTTGAATATATTTTTCTGTGTTGGCCTCTATGGTAAAATACTTTTGATAATAGACTTTCGATGCCTTTCCGTAGGATGCCCGTTCCTCCTTTGTCTTCTCACTTATTTCCGAGAAGGCCCGAGCTATATCTTCCGGGTCTTCCGGTGTGCAGACGATACCAGACTGGCTTTCCCTAACGATCTCAGCCGAGTCGCCATGGATAGCCGCCAATATGGGTTTTCCGAACGACATATAGGATATTAACTTGGATGGTACTGTAATTTTAAAGAGTGGCTGATCCCTCAGGTGTACAAATAGAACATCTGCTGCATTGAGATAAGGCCCGACATCAGACTGGTCAACCCTCGGCAGGAAGATCACATTATCAAGATGAAGTTTTTGAGTATCCTGCTTAAGTTTGTCTTTCTCTACACCGTCGCCCAATAAAAAGAGCCGGATATTTTTATCGCGTAAGAGGGACATTGCCTTGATGACGCTTGAAAGCGCCTGTGCCGAACCCAGGTTTCCCGCATATAAGATGTTGAGGTATTCCGGCTCAAACACTCCGGGAAGCTGGAGTTTCCTATTGGTGAACGTGTCCCGGCTCCAGTGATAAACAACATCTATTTTTCCAGAAGGTACACCACGGCGTACAAGGGTCTCCTTAAACCCTTTCGACAAAACGGTGATATGTCGTGCGGACCTGTATGTGATCCTGCACCATATGTTCACAATGCCCAAAAGGAATTTATTCCTCATCATGCCTGTGGCATCGAGTGTGTCGGGCCACAGGTCATTAATGTCATATACAAAGGGAACCCGTCTGAACAGTTTATATGCCATCGCTGGTATGCCTATGGTTATCGCCCCGTGATAAGCAAAAACAATATCCGGCTTTTTAATCCTCG
>JBFKJL010000083.1:0-9046 GCA_041631795.1 Saprospiraceae bacterium
CTTTGTCAGGTCAGATTCCGAGTTGTTTGGAAATGTTAAACTGACTTCAAACAATGTTGCAGCCTATACCCAGGCTGAAAAGGAAATAGGCGATAAGCTCAATATATCCTTTGGGCTGAGATACGAATACAATACCCAGAAAAGTCCGGAAGTTTTTAAAGGAGATACCATTCCTGGGGGGAGGGTCAGTGAATCCAAGATCATAGCCCGGGCTGGGCTGAACTACCAGGTCTCAGATGGCACATTCTTCAGGGCATCATGGGGACAGGGTTACCGCTATCCAACAATAACCGAGCGATTTATTGAAACGCAATTTGGCAGTTTCAGGATATTTCCAAATGTCTTTCTCGGTTCTGAAACAGGATGGTCCACAGAGATGGGAATCAAACAGGGTTTCAAAATTAAGGAGTGGGAAGGTTTTCTCGATCTTTCGGCATTCTGGTCGCAGTATGATAATATGACAGAATTCACATTCCAAATCAAAGACGGCGCCTTTGGATTTCAATCTCAGAATGTCGGTTTGACCGATATTAAAGGTTTTGAGATCGAATTGATCGGGCGTTCCGAGATCTTTGGTCTCCCCTTGAATATCATGGGCGGGTACACCTACATCAATCCGATTTACAGGGATTTTGAGGAAAACACCCAAATCAGGGAGTCCCTCGAACTGAATTCCAAGGGTGTTTTGGAAAATGTTTTAAAATACCGAAGCAAGCACACATTCAAGATGGATGTAGAGATCATGAAGGACAATCTGAATGTTGGCGTGGCAGCGATCTACGCAAGTGAAGTCGTGACCATGGATGCCTTGTTGGCCACATTTGCCCAGATCAGAGAATACCGGACGGCCAATCCAGGCGGATTTGTAAAAATGGATGCCCGTGTTGGTTATGCCTTCGATTTTGCAAAAATCTCCTTAGTGGCCAATAATTTCCTCAACGAGGAATACACACTGAGACCGGGCTTGCTCGAGGCCCCACGCAACCTCTCGCTCAGGCTTGACTTTAACTTATAATTATTAATCAAAGCTGAAACTCCAGGTCCCTTAAACCCGTTTTCCTATAAATGATTCGACTGAATATGACATATCTTCTCACTATTTTCCTCGTGCTTTCTTGTCAATTAAATAACAATGTCAAAGAATTGCCTGCTGACGTGATAGTGCATACGACAGATTCAATCATTGCTCAACCGGTCAAGAATGACAAGGGCGTGACCCCGATCATAGAAACCCCAAATGGCCCAAAAGAAAATCAGGGAGAAAAAAAGCCCACTTCCCCCAGCGAGGAAGACGGGACCAAACCAGGAATTAATACAAAACCGGCCGTCGAAAGGGTCGTGCACTACGCAGAATCGGTAGATACTGAAGAGACAGCCATCTTGTCCGATACACCTCAGGTGATTGTTCCTGTGGATACGGTTCATTTGGATGAACCCGACATCCAGACTAAACCGCCGGACCATGCCATATATGACAGGCTCTTGCAAAAGTATGTCAGCAATGCTGGAAAGGTGGATTATCGAGGCTTGAAATCTGAAACAGGCAAGCTTGATGATTATCTCGGCATTCTCAAGAATGCGGAGATAAGCAAGGCATGGACTTCAAATGACAAACTTGCGTTTTGGATCAATGCGTACAATGCTTTCACCATAAAACTCATCCTTGACAATTATCCTGTGAGCAGTATCATGGACATCCACAAAGGAAAGGCATGGGATGTAAGATGGATTGAAATCGATGGCCAGAAACTGTCTTTGAATCAGATTGAAAATGAGATCATCCGCCCGAGATTCAATGATCCGCGGATTCATTTCGCAGTTAACTGCGCGGCGATTTCCTGTCCTCCTCTCCACAACAAGGCTTTTGTCGCTGAAACACTGGATGTGGATCTGGATCGTTTGACCAAAACCTTTATCAATGATGAGAACTTTAATATTATTGGTGAGAAAAAAGTTCAGCTATCAAAGATCTTCCAATGGTATGCCGCCGATTTTGGTGACCTGAGTGAATTCCTGAAAAAATATGTGGATACACCTCTGACTGATAAAGTCAAGATTTCATTCATTTCATACGATTGGGCGCTCAATGGGCAGTGATCAGGACCATCAACCCTTGCGCATTGTTTTCCTGGACGCCTATACGCTTTCTCCGGGAGATCTTGATCTGTCTCCTCTTCATGCATTGGGCCAGGTCACGCTCTATGACCGGACTCGTCCCGCTGAGACACTTTCGCGTTGCCTTGGACAGGATATCATCATTACAAATAAAGTAGTCCTGGAGGCATCGACCCTGGAGAAACTTTCTGATGTCAAATTGATATGTGTCGCGGCCACCGGATATAATAATATCGATGTGGCAGCGTGCCGCGAACGGCAAATCCCTGTGACCAATGTTGTCGGGTACAGCACACCTGCTGTAGCTCAGCATGTTTTTGCCATGATATTGTCCCATACCAACCGGTCATGCCGGTATTACGACCAGGTCCGTGAAGGCCGATGGTCATCAAGCCCGGATTTTTCATATTGGACTGATCCCATCCCTGAATTGAAAGGCAAAAGGCTGGGCATTGCCGGTTTTGGCCGGATAGGCCGCGAAGTTGCTGTGATTGCCCGCGCCTTTGGCATGCATGTAGGGGTATTTTCGCGCAGCAGACCTGAGGCAAAGGATGTGACCTTCATGACCTTTGACACTTTACTCAAATCATCTGATTATATCAGTCTCCATCTTCCGCTCAACGACGATACGAAAAAGCTGGTGAATGCCGGCACCCTGAAAATGATGAAGCCTGGCGCTGTTTTGATCAACACGGGGCGCGGTGGCCTGATCGATGAAAATGCTTTGGCCCAGGCCTTGAATGACAAAACCATCAGTGCCGCCTACCTCGATGTCCTGACAGAAGAGCCGCCACCTGGTGATCATGCATTGCTTGGTTGTCCGCGGTGTTTCATTACGCCACATCACGCCTGGGCGAGCATTGAGTCTCGTCAAAGGCTATTGGATGCGCTGGTTCAAACGATCCAGGCGTTTCAAATCGATGGTCCCCTTGATAATCTAGTATGACCGATGCTTCAGCCGAGGTCAGGGATCTTGAGAACCTGCCCCGGATAAATGAGGTTTGGATCCTTTAAAAGCGGTTGGTTGGCCTCAAATATTTGTTTGTATTTCATCGGATCACCGTAATACTGCTTGGCAATTTTAGACAAGGTATCACCGCTTTTAACAGTGTAGGTCTTTTCTGTGGGTTCCGGTATAACGACGGAGATCCTGTTATCCACGCTTTCCACACCATCTATACCGCCAAGTATTGTCAAGACCCTGTTTTTGGTCGCTTCAGCCTCAGTTTCCCCATAGACGACAACCGTTGTTCCCTGAATATCCACATCGAGGTCCTTGACCTTTAATCCGGCAGAATTGACTATCGATTCCATCAGATCTTCTTTCCTCAGTTCAGCAGCTTTTGCGGCAGCATCGTTTTTGGCAGCTTCAGCCTCAATTTTTTTTGATCCTAAATTTTTGAAAAATGAAAATAATCCCATTGACTTGATTTTTGATGATTGCAAATAATTGAAAAATAACCTAACACAAAATAGTCATTATTCATTCAAAACACTTTAAAATTCTTGTTTCGGGTTAAAAGTGGTTATAATTTTGCCCAATCCACAAAGCCGCACTTATTATAACTTAAATCGCTTATATTTGCGGAGTTTTTCTCAGACCTGAATAAATAATCTATATACAATGCAAGGAAAAGGTTTAATAAAGATATTTTTTGTTCTATTGGTCCTCGTCAGTGTATTACAATTGTTTTACATGATGCCCACCAGGAAAGTTGAAGCGGAGGCTGCTGAATACGCCAAAGCCTATGCTGAGCAAAATCCGGGTGAAGATCAGTATGTGACTGAAAAAAATGCCAGGATCGCCTACCTCGATTCCATTTCTAGTGAAGAAATTCTACGCGTTCCCCTTTTGGGCAGCTACACCTACGAAGACCTGAAACAGCGTCAATTGGCCTTGGGTCTGGATCTGAAGGGTGGAATGAGTACCGTTCTCCAGGTGGACCTGAAGGAATTGCTGATCCAGTTATCAAATAACAGTAAAGATGTCGCATTCAGAACGGCCCTGGACAATGCAGAAAAAGCACAGGAAAATTCACAGTCTGAATTCATCAGCCTCTTTTTCCAGGAATATCAAAAGATGCCGGATCGCAAGAAACTGGCCAATATCTTTATGCGTGACCCTTCTTTGAGGGAGCAGATCAATACGCAGACCTCAGATGGAGAAGTGATCAGGATCCTCAGGGAAAAGGCCGATGAAACTGTCAATTTGACGTTCAACAGGCTCAAACAACGGATAGACAAGCTGGGTGTGACCCAGCCCAATGTATCGCTGGATGCTGCAAGAGATCTTATTTTGGTTGAAATGCCCGGTATTGATAACCCTGAAAGGGCACGGAACTTTTTACAGGCAAGTGCCGCACTTGAATTCTGGGAGACTTACCGGAACTCCGATCCGGGTATCATGCAGGCGTTTATCGAGGCGGACGCGCGATTGAAAGCCCTGGTCGATGGGGATACCCTGAATATGGAAGAGCCTGCGATAGCTTATGATACGATATGGACGCCTGAAATTGATTCTCTCGGTAATCTCACCGGGGATTCGACATTCCAACTTGTGGAGAATCAGCTGGATCCTTTTGAGAGCCAGGGACCACTGCTGTCCGTCCTGACGCTCAATAACGGTGCCGGGGGCTTTTTGTACCCGCAGACCGCAATGGGAGTGACGCAGAAAAACAAGCGCAATAATGTTTTAGACATGCTGTCAAAACCGGAGGTCAGGGGGCTGTTCCCATTGGATTCCAAATTTCTGTGGTCCCAGAAACCATATGTCGATATCGATGGGGAGGAAACAGATGACTACCTGCTCTATCTCATCAAGAAGCAACCAGGTTCGGATAAACCCCCACTTGAAGGAGACGTCATAATTGATGCGTCCCAGGCGCCTAATCCCGTGACTGGTGAAATAGCCGTAAACCTCCGTATGGATTCAAAAGGCACAAAGAAGTGGGCTGAGATGACGACAAAGGCTGCCAACGATGGCAACAGGGAAATAGCCATCGTTCTGGACGACGAGATCGTCTCTGCACCAGGGGTGCGTGGTCCGATCACAGGTGGAAGTTCCGAAATAACAGGTGGATTTACTGTTCAGGAAGCCTCTGACCTGGCAAGCATCCTTGAAGTCGGAAAGCTTCCCGCCAAAACAAAAAGTATCCAGGAATCAACGGTTGGTCCTTCTTTGGGTAAACAGAATATCAATTCGAGCCTCGAGGCGTTATTGTTTGGATTCGTCCTGCTCCTGGCATTTATGATCTTTTACTACGCCGGGGCCGGAATTGTGTCCATTATCGCCTTGTTGCTCAACCTGTTTTTCATATTCGGGGCTCTGGCATCATTTGGGACGGTTCTGACATTGCCCGGAATCGCGGGTATCGTTTTGACCATAGGTATGGCCGTTGATGCCAACGTGATCATCTTTGAGAGGATCAAGGAAGAGCTTCGCGCCGGTAAATCATTACTGGCTTCCATTTCAGATGGTTTTAAGCACTCTTACTCTGCGATCATCGATGCCAATGTGACGACAATACTTGTTGCTATCATCCTCGCTTACTTCGGGCTTGGTCCAATAAAGGGTTTTGCTGTCGTTTTGATCATTGGTGTCCTGTCTTCATTATTTACAGCGGTGCTGGTTGGCCGGATGATGATCGACTGGTGGACCGGTGGAGGAAGATCAATTGCGTTCTGGACGCCGCCGACAAGCACATTCCTTGCAAACCTTAAGATCGACTGGATTGGCAAGCGGAAGATAGCCTATGTCGTTTCATCCGTGATCATCATTGCCGGGGTGATCTCGATGTTTACAAAGAAATTTGATCTCGGTGTTGATTTCAGGGGAGGTTATTCATACAACGTCGAATTTATTCAGGGAGCTGAAGTCGACGTGCCCACCCTGAGGAGTGGCCTTGCGGAGTTCCTTGAATCAACACCTGTTGTTAAAGCCGTTGATACAGAAAATACATTTAATATTGTCTCGTCGTATTTGATCAATGACCAGGCTGATGATGCTGCTGAACGTGTCGTCGCCAAATTGCACGAAGGGATTACAAGTATTACGGGCGAAAACGTATCGTTGGAAGCATTCAAGACGCGCGATGCCCAGGGGGTATCCCATGTCACGAGTTCCTCCAAGGTCGGACCGACAATAGCAGATGACATCAAGCAAAGTTCATTTTATGCCGGTACTTTTGCCTTGTTACTGATCTTCCTGTATATCTTCATCAGGTTCAACAAGTGGCAATACAGCCTCGGGGCTGTTGCCGCCTTGTTCCACGATTCATTGATTGTCCTTGGCTTGTTTTCCATATTCTGGGGAATTTTACCGTTCTCGATGGAAATCGACCAGGCTTTTATCGCCGCTATTCTCACAGTGATCGGATACTCGATCAATGATACGGTGGTTGTCTTTGACAGGATCAGGGAATACCTGGGCATTTATACCCAGAAATCCACCGATGAAGTTCTGAACCTGGCGATCAATAGTACATTTTCAAGAACCCTGATCACCTCGTTGACAACACTGATCGTGATTGGATTCCTTTTTGTTTTTGGTGGTGGAAGTATAAAGGGATTTGCTTTCGCGCTTCTTATAGGTGTGATCGTAGGTACGTATTCTTCGATCTTCGTTGCTACACCGATCGTTCGCGATTTATCAGACGAATTGAAGCCCACGAAGGTCAAAGCCAGGAAAAGTTTTTCAAAAGCCGCTCAGGCCGCTCGATAGGGGTCAATATAATAAAGATTGAAAATCCCTTCAATGATGAACATTTGAAGGGATTTTTGTTTTAATTCATGAAATAATCACGGCCAAAAACGCATTTATCTAACGATGATCCTCTCACCAAATATCAGGGCACTTGTTTGCGTGTTCATCTTCCTTACCCTGGCAAGTGGATGCACGTCAACCCTGAAGGTCAAGGATGGCGATACAGCATTTGATCTCAGGCAATACGCCGTCGCAGTTGAACTGCTTGAAACAGAGTACACAAAAGCACGGGATAACAAGGAAAAGGCCCGAAAAGCCTATCGCCTGGCCTTGTCTAATCAATATCTGCTCCATGCTGATGAAGAGCTGAAATGGTTTGATTTAGCAGACCAACTGGGTTATGGCAGAGCTGCGACCCGGGGATTGGCCTACGCCCTCAAAAAAAATGAAAGATACAATGAAGCCATTGCAGTATTCACCGAATTGAACAGGTTTGACAACGACGCCAAGATTGCAGACGAAATCAGATTTTGTCGTTTTGCACTCAATGAAGCACCGAATGATGAATGGATCATCCGCTCTTCTCCGGTGAATACACCATTTTCGGAATATAGCCCTGTATATTTTGAGGACGAATTTATTGTTTTCACATCCGACAGGGACTCAGGGTTTGGAGAAGCTACCTACAATTGGACGGGCAATTACTTTTCCGATCTTTTTATTGTGAGCAAGCGGGGCAACAGTGTTCACACTTTTGATGCCATTATCAATACTGAAGGTAATGAGGGAGCGGCTTGTTTCACGCGTGATTATTCAGAAATATTCTTTACAAGATGTACTGCCATTGAAGGCAGGGACGACTATTGCAGGATCTACTGGAGTTCGCGCAGCGGGGGCTATTGGTCGGATCCTGCACCGCTGGACTTTTTTTCCGAGGATGTCAATTTTGGGCAACCGGCCCTCGTTGAGAATGACAGCGTCATGATTTTCAGCGCCTTGGCTGATAAATCAATCAATACTTACGATTTGTATTATTCGGTGAAAGTTGAAGGCGGTTGGTCAGAACCTTACCTGATGCCTTCCAGTATTAACACTGTTGGCAATGAGAAATTCCCCACTGGCCATGGTAATGTTCTTTATTTCGCTTCGGATTTCTTGCCTGGATATGGGGGATTTGACATTTTCAAAACCACTTTGCAGCCCGATGGTTCATGGAGCAGTCCTGAAAACCTTGGAAAACCTGTCAATTCCGGTTTCGATGACTTCGGATATGCCCTCGATCCCGATCTTGACAGGCAGGATGGATTGATCGATAAGGGTATTTTTACTTCTTCAAGGAACCAGGGTATGGGTGATGACCTTTTCGTTTTTGAAAGATATGCTTCCGATGAAAGTGAAGAGATTGAAGCTGAGGTGCCTGTCGTTCCTGACGCATCCGATGTGACGTTGTACCTAGCCGGAATTGTTGTCGAATTGGTGTATGAAGATGATGATCCCAATATGCCTGTAGAGTCAAAAATCAAAATTCCAGGGGCCAAAGTCACAATATCATCGGATACAACAATCCATCTGACGGCCAATGAAGATGGACGTTTCCTTGTCACAATAGACAGGGATAAAACCTATACCATCAAAGCTGAGCAGGAAGGTTACCTGACAAGGACTGAGAAACTGACCTCATCGGATTTTCCTGCAGGTGAAGAATTCTATACCTACAATGTAGAATTGCCATTGTCCAAGATCTACTATGACAAAGAAATCATCCTGAACAATATCTATTATGACTTTGATAAATGGGACATTCGTGAAGATGCCCGTCCTTCCCTTGACTCCCTGTCAGCCATTTTGGTAGCGAACCCGGCTTTGAATATCCAATTGGCTTCCCATACTGACTGCCGTGGGGAGGATATGTATAATCTCGAATTATCTCAAAAACGTGCACAATCTGCTGTGGGTTACCTGATTGACTCCGGCATATCACCGGCCAGGCTGTCCGCAAAAGGATTCGGGGAATCCATGCTTGCTGTGAATTGCGATTGTTCAAAATGTACAGAAGAAGAGCACCAGGTCAATAGGCGGACAACCTTCAAGATTCTCAAAAAGTAATTATTCCGTAAACTTGTACCCCACACCGCGGACTGAGTGAAAATGTTTCGGATCCTTGGGATCCATTTCAAAATGTTTTCTGAAACTCAGGATATAATTGTCAATAGTCCTTGTGGATGGGAA
>JBFKJL010000084.1:0-8982 GCA_041631795.1 Saprospiraceae bacterium
ACCTTCTCGAATGGAACGGGATAACAGGAGACCTTCAGTCCTTGAGTCTCCAAAAGCTCACGTCCGATCTCCCTGTAGTTATGAGAACTTCCAGAGTTAATTATTTTAGTTGATCCCGACACCTGTTTTTGTGAAAATTTGACCTTTTTGAATTCCGCTTCAAGGCTGAGATCCTCTTCAGGCGTTTCAAGGATCAGCAAGGGTAACAGATGTCCATTTGACCACTTATGAAATTTATACACCTGGCCACCTTTTTCAATGCTATCTGGAACACTGAAAGTTCTTCTCATACCTGCTACCGATGAGATCTCTATCGGGGTGGCGTTCAAAACACCATCAATAAACAATGGAATGCTATCCGGATAGCTTGCAAGTATAATATCTGATATCCTCGGAAATATTTCAGTATACACGGACCGTGACAGGCTGTCATGATCTGTTGCCGTGAGATAAATCCGGTAACCCACATTTGTTTCTGTCTCTCCAACTATGGGTATTGGGTAAACGCCGTGACTCATACCTGACGCAGGCAATAATGCCGGATGGGTGTGATCATCATGAAAAAAATCTATTCTCCATGTCAGGTCATCTGCGGAAAGAAGACCATCTTGCCTGTCATTGGCGGAACCTGAAAAAAATATAGTATCGCCGGCGGCGTAATTGCTCCCGTATGCAGGTGTTGAGATCACTGGATCCGGACGTGTGTTGTGAAGCATTTCCACTTTGGCCCAGAGGCTCGTTGCCACTCCGTGTTCATTTTTAACGGTGCATGCAACACGCATCCCATTCTTTTCCCGTTGCATGTTGGGTATCATCAATGTCGGTTGATCATAGCCTGGAATAATCTCATCATTGGTGAACCATGTATAGGTCATGGGATGGTCACCAAATACACGGACGGTAAATTGGGCTGATTCGCCGATAGGAATTCTGGTATCATTGGGGTGCTCAGCAATATATGGTCTGCCATCACCAATGTATGATATCCTGTACAACTTGCCATTGGAACTTGCAGTGTTGTCCGCTTCCGAGCCATCACCAATGCCGCCGCGTTCAAGGTAGTAAAGACATCCATCTGGTCCAACCTTTATGGATACCGGACGGTCTATACCTGAAGCAAAGGTCCCAATGACTTGGCGTGTCAAAGGATCTAAAACACTGATTGTTCCTGAGCAGTAATCCCCAAAGAAATACATGCCTTGATATTTTTCAGGGAAAGAGCCCCCTTCGTGAGTATAAAATGCACCGCCAACGACTGCACAAGCAGGATCGTGGGGAATGGCCAAAGCAGGTGACAGCAGTGACGTTTGCCCTGCGTCTGTACCAATGCCCTCTTTGAGGGGCCATCCATAATTGCCTGCAGGTACCACTTCATTGATTTCCTCCCATGATGCCTGCCCTACATCATTGACAAAGATCTGGCTGGTGATGTGGTTAAAGGCGATGGTGAAGGGATTTCTGAATCCTATCGCATAAATACTCCCTAGCCGTCCTTCCAGAGTTTGTGCAAAGGGGTTGTCCCCTGGGATAGTGCCATCGGGATAAATACGGATCACCTTGCCGAGCAAATTATCGAGCCGTTGGACCTTTCCAGCCTGGTGCCCATCTCCAACAGCCACGAACAAGGACCCATCAGATGCAAAAAACATATCCCCTCCATTGTGAACTGTACTCACCAATGGATCGAAGTCCATCAGAACAAATTCGCTTTCGGCCACTGCCCTATCTTTCCGAACTTCAAAGCGACTCAGCCTGTTGTGATTCTCATTGGGAGCCGTATAATAGACATAGACGTACGGTTTTTCCTCGAATTGAGGATCAAATGCAAAGCCTCCCAGGCCTCTTTCATCAAAATTGTCAACCGGAATTTCCAAAAAGGGAGGAGACTGTTTCCGACCATTTTTTATCCTGGAGATCCGGCCATTTTTCTCTGCAACGTATATATGACCTTGGGGGCCAAAGACCAGGCGCACAGGATCCAGTTGATCAGCCAAAACTTCCTCAACAAATCCTTCAGGCAATTGAGCACATTGCAGAACAGTGCCTGTAAGCAAAATCAAAAAGAGAGCAACCCACCGCACAGGCACTATTTTTCAAGCATAAACGGATAGCGATAATCCCTCGGCGGCACAAAGTTTTCCTTGATGGCTCTTGCCGATGTCCACCTGATCAAGTTGAGCTTGGAACCGGCCTTGTCATTTGTTCCAGAGCCACGCGCTCCACCAAAAGGTTGCTGACCAACGACCGCACCTGTCGGTTTGTCATTGATATAAAAGTTGCCTGCTGAATGGCGCAGCTTTTTTGTCACATAGTCTATGATGGCCCTGTCTCCCGAGAAGACGGCGCCTGTCAAGGCATATGGAGATGTGGTATCCAACAATTCCAGAGTGTCGTCAAAGTGATCATCCTCGTAAACAAAGATGGTCAGCACCGGGCCGAAGATCTCTTCGCACATGGTGAGGGATCTCGGGTTTTTAGTGACGGCAACAGTCGGCTCTATAAAGTATCCTTTCGATTTGTCATAACCGCCTCCAGCGATGATCTCCACATCGGAATCTCCTCTAATATTGTCGATGTACTCGGCAATCTTGTCAAAGGCCTTTTCATCAATCACGGCATTGATAAAATTTGTAAAATCCAGGGGAGTTCCCATTTTGAAAGAGCCAAGGGCTTCCAGAAGGTGAGCCTTCACTTTTGGCCATTGCGACTGAGGAATATAGGCCCTGCTGGCTGCCGAACATTTCTGGCCCTGGAACTCAAACGCACCTCGCGCCAGGGCTGTCGCCACTTCCCTGGGATGGGCAGAATTGTGAGCGATCACAAAATCTTTGCCCCCGGTTTCGCCAACGATCCTCGGGTACGATTTATACTTCGCAATATTGTTGCCTATTGTTTTCCAGAGATGCTGAAAAACGCCCGTGCTTCCAGTAAAGTGAATACCGGCAAAATCGGGATGACTGAAGATAACCTCCCCTGCATCAGGTCCGCTCACAAATACGAGATTGATGACACCTGGTGGCAGACCGGCTTCCTCAAACAATTCCATGATCACATTGGCTGAATAGACCTGGGAATTGGCCGGTTTCCAAACAACAGTGTTTCCCATCAAAGCAGCAGAGGAAGGGAGATTCCCGGCAATGGATGTAAAATTGAATGGGGTCAACGCGAAGACGAAACCCTCGAGTGCCCTGTATTCCATTCGATTCCATACCTGGTGGCTGCTTTCAGGCTGTTCGGCATAGATCTCTGTCATATACTGGACATTGTATCTAAAAAAATCAGCGAGCTCACAGACTGCATCGATTTCAGCCTGGAAAATATTTTTACTCTGGCAGAGCATCGTTGCGCCATTCATCCTGGCGCGGTAAGGCCCTGTCATCAGATCTGCGGCTTTGAGAAATATAGCAGCCCGATCCTGCCAGGACATGGCTTCCCAGCCTGGCTTGGCTGCAAGGGCTGCCTCAATAGCCTGCTGAACATGTGCTTTATCACCTACGCTGTAGGTGCCAAGCTTGTGGGAGAGATCATGTGGTGGCCTGATATCCTTTTTCTTGTTCGTAAAGATCTTGGCACCTCCAATGGTCATGGGAATATCCATCTCTATGGACATCAATTCATCGAGAGCTGATTTGACGGCTTTTTTTTCTGGACTTCCCGGTGCATAGCTCAACACCGGCTCATTGGTTGCTATGGGAACTTCAAAAAATGCATTTGACATATCAGTAATAATTTTTTTGTAAATCTTCTAAAATAAATTCAGGGAGGAATGTGGACACATCGCCCTTGCCTTTGATAATTTCACGCACGATGGTGCTGCTGATGTGCGACATCTCCGGCCTGGCAATCAGGAACACGGTTTCAAGACCATGACCAATGATGTGATTGAGCTGGGAAATTGTCTTTTCATAATCAAAGTCTGAGGCATTCCTCAATCCCCTGATCAGGTATTTCGCACCAATCTCATTGGCATAATTCACTGTTAAACCCTCGTACTGCCCCACTTCCACATTATCATATAATCGAGCCACTTCATCGAGCCATCTGACCCTGACATCCAATGGAAACAAATAGCTCTTCTGGATGTTTTGGCCCACGGCCAAAACGATCTTATCAAAAAGTGGCAGAGCGCGCTCCATTAAATCAATGTGACCAGTCGTGATTGGATCAAAAGATCCCGGCAGAATTGCAATTTTCATGACATCTTGAGTTACATTCGCAAAGGTAACAATTCGGCCCATGTGAAAAAGGCACCCCAATTTAAATATTATTCCTCCTTTATATTTGTGCTCTTCATCACATTGTCTCAATGGTCATGCATGCCGGACCCTGGTGACGCCAACTCATCCACAAGGGAAGATCTATATTTTGACGATTACGAATCGCCGGAATATAAATGGGGCATGATCGACACAACTGGCATGCTGGTCATACCCGCACAATACGATGCCCTGCGTGATGCCCTTGAAGAACTCATTCCAGCCAATGTTGGCGGAAAATGGGGTTATATCAGGCCAGACGGCACTACAGCAATACCCCATATATACAGGGAAATCAGCCAGTTTTCGAGAGGGCGAGCCTTCGTCAGGACATTTGAAGACTCCACCTTTTTAATCGATACATCCCACGCCATTATCAGCAGATTTGCATCCATCAAACATGGCCAGTTCACTCATGATTATTGCCCCATATCAGGCAATGATGCATGGGGACTTATTGACAGATCGGGGTATATGATCATGCCCGATACCCTGGAAAAGATCACCGTCGATGATGCGGGTTTTCTTATAATGCATCACAGTGGAAGGACGGCCATCCTGGACACTTCCGGATCCATCATCAGGCCCTACCAGGAGATCCGATACTGGCCCGAAAGCAAGGGCCTCAGAAGATTCAAAACCAGAGGGTCTCAAGGGTTTTTACATCCCGATTTTACAGTAGCCATTGCACCAGCCTACGATGAAGCCAGCGACTTCTATTACAGCATGACCATGGCCAGGAAAGGCGACTTATACCATCTCATAGGCAAGAGCGGGGCAATCACCTCTACATTTCAGTATGACAGAATTGAATACATCGGGGAAAAATTCTGGAAATTCCTGCACCAGGGTCAATGGGGCATCCTTGACAGCATGGGTTTTGTCGTCCATCATCCCGGTATTCCGTATTTGAACAGGTTTTCTGAATCCTACATCGCTTTTGGATCGGAAAATGGCTGGGGATTCCTGGATATCCGGCTCGATACCTTTGTGCCTCCTGTATTTCCCCTCGTTTCTGATTTTAACAATGGTTTTGCACGGATCATCACTCGCAATGGAATAGGTTTTATCAACAGGAAGGGCTACTGGGCGATTCAACCGGCTTACTTTGAAATCCGTGATTTTTATAATGGCCTGGCTCGCGTCCAGGTCTATAATTGAAAAACCCCAACTATAGTGACATTGCAATTTTAGTACATAGATTTTCAGGTCCGTCTTAGACTATAAAGCGGTTAAAAAACTAATCAGTTATATTTGCGAAAAAATTAAAATCTATACTGTATGAACTTTGATCTTATCGTTTTAGGCAGCGGTCCGGGAGGATATGTAGCAGCCATAAGAGCTTCACAACTGGGGATGAACGTCGGCATTGTTGAACGTGAATCACTTGGCGGTATTTGCCTGAACTGGGGATGCATCCCGACCAAGGCCTTGCTCAAATCTGCCCAGGTGTTCAATTATATAAAACACAGTGAAGACTATGGCATTACCATAGGAAAAGCGAACCCGGATTTTGGCAAAATGATCCAAAGGTCGCGAGGCGTTGCTGAAGGCATGAGCAAGGGGGTCAATTTTTTAATGAAAAAGAATAAGATCACCGTGATCGAAGGAGAAGGCAAACTCGCCCGTGGCAAAAAAATAGTGGTGACAGATCAAGATGGCAAGAAAAAAGAGTATTCTGCAGAAAACATCATCATAGCCACAGGGGCCCGGTCCAAACAACTTCCCAATATTCCAATCGATGGCGAAAAGATCATTGGATATCGCAAGGCTATGACCCTGGAAAAGATGCCAAAGAGGATGGTGGTGGTCGGTGCCGGCGCTATCGGTGTTGAGTTCGCATATTTTTACAACTCAATTGGAACAGAAGTGACCATTGTTGAGTTTCTCGAGCAAGGCCTGGTGCCGAGAGAGGACAAAGACATCAGCAAGGAACTGGGCAAAGTCTTCAAGAAACAAGGCGTCAATGTACGTGGCAACACCTCCGTTGAGGCAGTCGACACGAAAGGGAGGGTGATCAAGGTCACGGTTAAAGACAGGAAATCCGGAAAAGAGGACGTCATTGAGTGTGACGTTGTCTTAAGTGCTGTCGGTGTTACACCCAACACCGAAAACATAGGACTTGAACCCCTTGGCATTAAAACGTCAAAGACGGGGCATATCGAAGTGGATGAGTTTTACCAGACGAACGTCAGGGGCATCTACGCGATTGGAGACGTTCTAGACACACCAGCCCTTGCTCATGTGGCCAGCGCTGAAGGCATTACATGCGTGGAAAAAATCAAAGGCATGCCAGTCGAGCCAATTGATTACGATAACATCCCTTCATGCACATATTGCCATCCGGAAGTGGCATCTGTTGGCCTGACTGAAGAAGCTGCCAAAGAAGCAGGTCATGAATTGAAAGTCGGAAAGTTCCCGTTCTCCGCCTCGGGAAAAGCCAGTGCTGCAGGTGCCAAGGAAGGATTTGTCAAGGTCATTTATGATGCCAAGTACGGGGAATTACTTGGTGCCCATATGATCGGTTACAATGTCACTGAGATGATCGCCGAAATCGTTGTCGCGAAGAAATTGGAAACAACCGGGCATGAGATCATCAAAGCCATCCATCCCCACCCCACAATGAGTGAGGCGGTCATGGAAGCTACAGCGGCTGCATACGATGAAGTCATCCACCTTTAGGACACCAGGACTTCACTGATTTCAGTGCCTGGGCAAGGTCTGTACATTATTCTCATGGCATATCCGGTTTTCACTGGATTTAGTTTTGTATTTTTCACAAAAAATATCAGAGATGAGGAAAAGTCTGACCTTACTGTGCCTCTATTCTTGGCTCGCTGCTTGTACGAATGCCCAGGAACCAGAAAAAGCTGCCATCACAGAAAATTTTATATTGGCTAATGATACCATGATCTATCTGAGCAACTTTATCGTGAACTACTATGCAAAAGATACCGCGTTCATCACCAAGTACAAGGCTTCTCAAAAGATCTGGATGCAATACAGGGATGCGCAATTGGCTATGAAATTTCCCGCGTATGACAAGTCCGAATACGGGAGCATATATTCCCAGTGCGCCGGAGATTATTTGGCTGCACTGACCAACCAGCGCAACGCCATACTCAAGGTCTGGAAAACAGGGATCCCTGAAGGGGAAGTATGCCGGGGATCAATACCATTGCCAGATCAGAAAAGACCAAATTGACCATTTCAGCATCTGGCACTATGAAATTACAGGATAATATCGCCTCGGAATTTGATCATTTTGCTGACAATTACACCGAAGACATGATCAAATGCGTGCCGCATTACCAGGACCTCCTGCTGGCTATTAGGGACAATCTTCCCAGAGATATCATCCCCCATAAAATCCTTGATCTCGGTTGCGGCAATGGTAATACCACCCAGGTTCTGATTGACAGGTTTCCTGACGCCATGTACACCCTGGTCGATGCCTCGCCTGAGATGATCAGTATATGCAGAAAGAGATTTGAAGGCCTTAATATCAAATACATCCAGGCTTATTTCCAGGACTGGACATTTCCCTCTGCCACCTATGATATTGTTGCCGCTGGATTTGCCCTTCACCACGTGGGTGGCACCGATAAACAAAATATCTTCAGGGAAATATTCGGAAGTTTAAAACCGAAAGGTATTTTTATTACATCAGATCTTATGATCAGTAAATCATCAGAAGACCACCCCGCCCTGATCCATTCGTGGGATGTATTCGTTAACAGCCATTATCCCCCGCGCGAAAAGTGGGACTGGATCATGGAACATTACGATGCCTTTGACAGACCTGATGATTACAAGGATCAGATTGCATGGCTGAAAGATGCCGGCTTTGATCAAGTTCATATCGGGTGGCAAGAGGGGTATTGGATCAATCTTGTTGCCGAGCGCAAGGAATAATGGACAATGAATATCGGCGAAGTTGCCATGAGGCATTAACTAATTATCAGCTTTTTCCCTGGTTGTCCTATGTCGAGACCATGTGAGAAGCAAACTGCTCATGATGGCGCCCAATGCCGCCATGCCATTGAAGATGATATCCTGTGGATCAAAGGTTCGATTTGGGAGGATGATCTGAATAGATTCATCGACAATACCGAATAGAAAAGCAAGGAGAAATGCCAGTAATGAAGGTGGCCAGGCAAACTTTTTGAAGCTGGCTCTTTCCAAAAGGGCTCTGTGGGTGAATATGGCCAAAACACTGTATTCTATCAGGTGGCTGCGCTCTGGTGCGCCCAATCTGAAAATGAGCATGACATACAGAGCAATTAATCCTGTGATTGTGCCCATTTCTACCTTTCCCGGCTTATTTTTTATGCCATGAAAAACAACAGCACAAGCGACAAGAAACATACCCAGTACAAAAAATACGGCCTGCACATTCTGATCACGCAATTCGTTGGCCAATGGACGTCCCATGAAAAGTGTAGCGTAGATTGTGGCAACGACCAGGCACGTCATAAGCCACAGCTTTTTTTCTTTTGCTGACTTCCAGAATGTCATGCATGGAAAATAACATTTTATTCTTCAGCAGTAATTATTGTAAAGCTGAAAAGCCATCAGCAGCTATCCCTTTTAGCATCATCTTCATTGCCCATCTCAGGGTTTCTTCTGAGTCTTTATCATTTAATGCACACACGTCTTTACATGCCAAAACAGGATCAATGCCCATCAAGACTGATGATGCGTGGATTAATTTTCTATATTTGTC
>JBFKJL010000085.1:0-8977 GCA_041631795.1 Saprospiraceae bacterium
CCGATTTGATCAGCTTTCGCCAAAACGACTCCCGTTTCTGGGCAGCGATCTTATATTCCGTACCGATACACAACATGTCCACATCTTCCTCAGCTGCAATACGGCTGTAGAATTGTATGTAGGCACGATAGCCTTCCTCCCAGGTTCGCCAGTCTTCCTCAGTTGGATAATCAACGGCACCCGGCCATGAACCATGCAGGTAGACCTGGGGCTTCAACATGACCTTCAATCCCCTGGCGTGAGCCATCCTGATACATTCGCGTATGCCTTCTTCCTTTTCGCCCCACCATTGTCTTTCCACATTGAAGCGCAACAAGGGGCTGTTGAGTCTCTGGAAGGCATAGGGGACAAAAGCCACCCACTCCGAATTGGTCATGAGGATCCTTTCAAACGGATCATCAGAAAACGGACTGGGAGGGGCAACAAACGTCAGACCTTTAATGGGACTATCTGCCCGTTCAAAAGAAACTGTACCTCCTTGTGTGAAAAAGACAATGACAGATATAAGCAATAAACTGCGCAACATGGCATCGGATTACTTCCTAAAAATAAAGATATCCTTTTGGTGAATTATAAAGTGGTTGAATATTATTCAAAATGAAGCCGCAATATCAGCCTATAGACGAATAATATCTATGAATAATTCAAATAATTATATATTATCTATATTTTAATAGTTTTTATTAAATAAATTTGAACATTTTAGTCGTTTTGATATATATTTGACTTGTCAATGATGATAAAGATCAATCAAAGGCGATGACACTGTGAGGTGATGAAACAGGCAGACATGCCCTCCCGTCTCGGGGGTGAGGAATAATGGGATAAACGTAGCATATGGCTTTATGCCAAGGGTTGACCACTCGACTTGTGTTATGGCTAACCACCTCGTGAAGGTTCGAATCCTTCTCTCACAGCAGAAAAAAGAGGCTTTCTCAATTTGGGAAAGCCTCTTTTTATATATTTATAATTTTAGAAGAGATATGACCAACAAAAACCTCTACATCGCGGCCAGCAGCCAGCACGTCGGCAAAACCACCTCGACGCTTGGCATCACAGCAGCCTTTATGCGAGCCGGACTGAGTACGGGGTATTGCAAGCCTTTGGGCCAGCAGCATGTCCATCTCAAAGGTTCTGTGGTGGACAAGGATGCCATCCTGTTTGCTGATCTTCTCAAACTCGATATCCGGCCTGATGTACACAGTCCTGTGATCCTTGGTAAAGGGGCAACTGAAAAGTTCCTGGATGCTCCCAGTCGCTACCATCTCGAAGAAAAGATATTGTATGCCCGGGAAGTTCTGGAAAACAATCATGACATCATCATCTACGAGGGCACTGGCCATCCGGGAGTCGGCAGCATAGCCAACCTGTCCAATGCCCGAGTCGCCAAGATCCTTGATGCAGAAGCGATCATGATCGTGGAGGGAGGAGTCGGCAGCACCATAGACATCCTTAACCTGAGTCTCTCCCTCTTCAGGGAAGAAGGGGTTCCCGTTGCCGGCGTCATCATCAATAAAGTCATTCCGGACAAAATGGAAAAGGTCAGGCACTATGTCGGGGGATGGCTGAAAGCCAGGGACCTCAGGCTCCTGGGTTTGCTGCCTTATGATAAAACGCTGGCCTATCCCCTGATCTGGACAATCAATAAGGCCGTTCACGGCACCCTGGAATACAATAAGGAAAAAGGGATCAACAAAATTGAAAAGATCCTTGCCGGGTCCCTGGTAGACCTGGACAGCCTCTCAAAATCGAAAGACAATCTGCTTGTTGTCAGTTCGCGGGTCCTGGATGAAGCCATCAAGAGGATCATCCAGATCTCTACAGAAGAAGAGTACGATGAAGTCCCTCTGTCAGGTATCGTCCTGACCGGAGACGATCCGGTTACAGAATATGCTGAGCACTACATTGCCGAACACAAATTGCCGGTCATAAGAACCCAGCTCGACACGTATGCCGTTGTCATCAAGATCTCCAAACTGGAAGTGAAAATCAATCGCCGAACACCATGGAAGATTGCCAAGGCCATTGAATTGATCAATTCGAATGTCGATATGGGGACACTGTTCGAACTGACCACCAATAGGAGCAGGAGTTAAAAAATCAGACAGCCAACTAAAAATTATACTATCTTAGTTAGACTAAAATGGAAGTTGTTCTATAATGATTGGCTAGTGTCCGGGCATCTTTGCCCGGCGCTAGCAATTTTTTTTTACAGAACGATCACCCCGGTTGCCATAAACTTATATTCTTCAACCGGTGTTGTTATTTGTTCGATTTCCTCTGGTGTTTTGCCTTCATCCTCGGCATAATGTCTCAACTCCTCGACACTTGTCATTTCTTTGTAGGCGACACCCTCGACAATGACATTGCGTCCGCCGATGTCTTTGGGTACAAAAAATCCGTAATCCTTGAATTTGACAAAAAGGGATTTGTCTGAAGTGCCATCAACAGACACCAGGTTCATCCAGCAGCCCTTGGCCTGGCACACGGATTCAACCCTGGCTTTCAGTTTTGTTTCAAGCGAATCTTTACCTTCCATCTGGCCGACGACTTCTTCAAAAGAAACAGCATTTTCTAGAGTGATCACAGCACCAAAGTTGGACTGGTTTGGACTGACCTGCGTGTTTTTACAACACAGGAAAACAAAACTCAACAATATTGAAAAAATTAAAATTCTCATTTGTAAGATTTTGAGGCAAAAATAGGGTCTATCTTATTCAAATACCTAACGATTTTTAAGCTTTGTTTTATTTACTGAAAAAATATATCTTTGCGCTCCGTTTTTTGACATAATTATTTAATTTAAGACTTAATGAAACAATACGAAGTCACTTTCATCATTGATCCGGTGCTGCCCAGTGATGAAATCAACGCGGCAGCAAAGGCCTACCTTGACCTGCTCACCAACGAACAGTGCGAGATCGTACACGTTGATGAAATGGGACTGAGACAGCTGGCCTACCCCATCAACAAAAGGAATTCCGGGGTCTATCAGTCCATTGAATTTAAAACTCCGTCCGGCGAAGTTATACCCATGCTCGAATTGTCCTTGCGAAGAGATGAGCGTATCATGCGCTTCCTGACTGTTAAACTCGATAGATATGGCGTTCAGTACAATGAAGACAAGCGCAACGGAAAAATCGGGAAAAAGAAAACAAAGGACGAAGAAAAAGCCAAACAGGGACAGAAATCCTATGTGCCACAGGACGACCTGACCATACTCGAAGGTGTCGATAAAAAAACAGCCAAGTTGCTTAAAACGGCAGGTGTTACGAGCTATGGCGAGCTGGCTGAGAAATCGATAGACGATGTGCGTGAGATCCTTTCCAAAGGGGGATCCACTTACGAAGGCATCAACCCTGAAAGCTGGTCCCAACAGGCAGCGCTTGCTGCCGAAGGTGATTGGTCAGGATTGAACAGGTTAAAAGATAATATATTAGGCAACACTTCTTCGGAAGAAGAATAAAATAAAAGCATATGGCATCAAGAGAAGACATCAAATTTCTTAGCAATCCCAATATTGGCAAAAGCCAGAAGAAATACTGCAGGTTCAGAAAATACGGTATCCGCCATATCGATTATAAGGAACCCGATTTTTTGCTTCAATTTGTCAACCAGCAGGGCAAACTCCTTCCAAGAAGGATAACCGGCAATTCACTCAAGTATCAGAAAAAAGTGGCCATTGCTGTTAAAAGAGCCAGGCACCTGGCGATGTTGCCCTACGTTACTGACCTCTTAAAATAAGCATCCATGGAATTGATACTATTACAAAACATCGATAACCTCGGGTATAAACACGATATCGTCACCGTCAAGCCTGGCTATGGCAGAAATTACCTCATTCCCCAGGGTTATGCCGTTTTGGCAAATTCAAAAAACAGGGCCAAACTGGACAAACTCATCGAAGAAGAGCAAGCAAAAGAAAATGCCCGTATTTCTGATTACCAGGAGATTGCCAATACACTGAATGGCCAAACACTTCAAATTGGTGTGAAAACAGGAACTTCAGGCAAGATCTTTGGCAAGGTGACTGGGCTTCAACTTGCCAATGCCATCAAGGAGAAGTATGATATCGAAATTGAAAGGCGCAAAATTGAACTGCTCGAAGAGCCCAAGGAAATTGGCACTTTCCCTGTAAAGATCAATCTCCACCCGGAAGTGGTGGCGGATATCATTATCGATCTGGTTAAGGAATAATCCTATTCCCTGAGTTTTCGCCTCAGGATCTTCCCAACATTTGTTTTTGGCAGATCATCCCTGAATTCTATCTCTTTGGGTATCTTGTATCCTGTGAGGTTTTCCCTGCAGTGCTGAATAACTTCATCTTTGGTCAGGGAACTGTCTTTTTTCACGATAAATGCTTTAACCACTTCTCCTGACTTTTCACTCGGAATGCCAATCACAGCAACTTCGGCGACTTTCTTATTCAACGCAATGACATCCTCAATTTCATTAGGATAGACATTAAAGCCGCTGACAAGGATCATGTCTTTTTTCCTGTCCACAATACGCAGGTAGCCATCCTCGGCCATGATGCCAATGTCACCGGTTTTGAGCCAGCCGTCCTCTGTTATACACATGGCAGTTTCCTCAGGGCGGTTATAATACCCCTTCATCACCTGGGGACCTTTGACCTGTATCTCTCCCTGCTCTCCAAAGATCACGGGACGTTCTTCTGTATCCACGATCCGTACATCCGTAGACGGGACAGGAATCCCGACGGTACCGATCCTGATCATGCCAAATGGATTGGAACTGACAACAGGTGACGCTTCAGTCATCCCGTAGCCCTCGGTGATCTTTTGCCCGGTCAGTTCTTCCCATTTATCTGCAACAGATTTCTGGAGTGCTGTGCCACCGGCAGAAACAAACTTCATGTGTGAATAGTCGCACTCGAGGAAGGGCTTATAATTGAGCAATGCATTATAAAGGGTGTTCACCCCTGTCATACCGGTGATTTTATAGCGTTTAAATTCTTTAACAATCGTCGACAGGTCTTTTGGATTGACGATAAGCACGGATAATGCCCCGATATCCATCATAGCGAGGCAATTCACTGTAAAGGCAAAAATATGATACAGGGGCAATGGGGCCAGGATGATGTCTTCTTCTCCATTTGATAGAAATGGCGTGATAAAAGACCTGATCTGGAGCATGTTGGCCACAAGGTTTTTATTGGTCAGCATAGCGCCTTTGCTTACTCCCGTGGTCCCCCCGGTATACTGGTGGACCACAACAGTATCAGGGGTGCTTTCAAAAGGCTCGATCTTGAATTTTTTGCCTTGCTTTAAAGCGTCCTTAAATGCCACGGTATTAGGCAGGTTGTATTTGGGGACCATACCTTTCACGTTTTTGACCATAAAATTGACCAACCCTCCCTTCAGGGTACCCAGCATCTCTCCCAATGTCGCAATGATAATGGTTTTAATAGCCGTTCTTTCAAGGATTTCCTGGAGGTTACTGGCAAAATTCTCCAAAATAATAATGGCCTTGACCTCACTGTCATTAAATTGATGCTCCATTTCTCTTGGTGTGTATAAAGGATTCGTATTGACAATGATCAATCCGGCTTTTAACGCACCGAACAAGGCAATGGGATACTGAATGACGTTTGGCATCATGATCGCTATCCTGTCACCAGGTTCCAGGCCTCGGGAATGAAGATAGGCAGCAAAATGGGTGCTCAGGGTATGCACTTCCTTATAAGTCATTTCCATCCCCATGAATGAGAAGGCCTTTTTCTTTTCAAAACGTTTACATGTATCATCGATGTAATCGTTAATGGTGGGATAGGTGCTGGGATCAATATTGGCTGGTATTCCACTTGGATAAATATTAAGCCATGGTCTGTTTATGCTCATTAATTTGTATTTCGAACTAAAGTACAACGTTTATGAAGTTTTGAAAAATTAATTATCAAGGAATAGGTCCACTATTTCTATTATTCGCAATAAATCATACCTTTGCACTCCATTTTTTATTCACCTCTGCACAGAATACTGATTTTGTGCATACAAACCTGATTCTTAATGACAATGGATATTAAAAAGAATCTTGAAGAAACTTCCGAGGAAATAAACGAAACGACCAAGGAAGTCAAAGACGAAATCATCGAAAAAGAATCCTCTGAAGATAAAGGGGTCTCCACAGATGACGATGAAGATACAGATGAGGATATCGACATGGAAGACGATACCGATACTACAGATGACACGCCACATGATGATTTTGATTGGTCAATTGGCAATCGCCACACTCTCTCTTATTCAGACAACGAAATTTCAAAGTACCTTGAGGATTATGAGCAGTCCCTTAACAGCATCAATGAATTTGAAGTTGTCAAAGGCACAGTTTCTGCGATAAATGACGGGGATGTTGTACTTGATATCAACTACAAATCCGACGGGCTTGTGTCTTTGTCTGAGTTCCGGGATACACCCGATTTAAAAGTTGGTGACACTGTCGAAGTATATATTGATAAAAAAGAGGATGACCGCGGTCAGCTCTTATTGTCCAGGAGAAAGGCAAAACTGCTCAGAGCCTGGGAAAGCCTTGTGAATTCCTACAATGATGGATTAATCATTAAAGGGACAATTGTCAGCAAGACAAAAGGCGGATTGATTGCAGATGTTGGCGGACTTGAAACCTTTTTGCCCGGTTCGCAAATTGACATCAAGCCGATCATTGATTACGATGCATATGTTGGAAAGACAATGGAATTCAAAGTGGTCAAGATCAACGAGACCATAAAAAACGCCGTTGTTTCCCACAAAGCCTTGATTGAATCTGACCTTGCAGAACAGAGAGAAGCCATTATCGCCGGACTTGAAAAGGGCCAGGTACTCGAAGGTGTTGTGAAGAATATCACAGATTTCGGTGCCTTCATGGACCTCGGTGGCGTAGATGGGCTGCTCTATATTACGGATATCTCCTGGGGAAGGATTAACCATCCGGAAGAAGTTCTCGAGCTGAACCAAAAGCTCAATGTGGTTGTACTGGATTTTGACGAGGATAAAAAACGTATATCTCTTGGCCTGAAGCAATTGCAATCACATCCCTGGGATGTTCTTGGAGAGGAAATCCAGGAAGGCTCAGTTGTTAAAGGAAAAATCGTCAACATTGAAGACTACGGTGCATTCCTTGAGATCATCCCCGGTGTGGAGGGATTGATCCACGTTTCAGAAGTGTCCTGGAGCAACCAGCCGGTCAATGCCCGGGATTATTTCTTTATCAACCAGGAATTTGAAGCCAAGGTGGTCACAATTGACCGGGAAGATCGCAAGATGTCCCTTAGCCTGAAGCAATTGCATGAAGATCCCTGGAACAAGGTCATCGAGAAATACCCTGTGGGTTCGCAGCATTCAGGTGAAGTGAAAAACCTGACCCCCTATGGTGTTTTTGTTGAGCTGGAACTCGGGATAGGTGGTATGGTGCACATATCAGACCTGTCGTGGACAAAGAGATACTCTCATCCATCAGAATTCACAAAGGTTGGTGAGACTATAAATATCTCTATCCTCGACATAGACAAAGAAAGCAGGAAATTATCCCTCGGCCACAAGCAATTAGAGGAAAATCCATGGGATACTTTTGAGAAGGTCTTTCCAGTCGGCTCATACCATGAAGCGACCATTGTTAAAAAGGAAGACAGAGGCGCTATTGTACAATTACCCTACGGACTCGAAGCTTTCGCTCCTTTTAAACATATCAAAAAGGAAGATGGCAAGCCGGCAGAGGTTGATGAGTCTGTCACTGTCAAGGTCATTGAATTCAACAGGGATGACAAGCGCATCATTGTGTCGCATCTCCGCTATCTTGAAGATGTGAAGCGAGAAGCTGAAACAGATGTCAAGAATGAAAAACAGCGAGCGGCCCGGAAAACGCGAAGCAATGTCGTTTCACAGAATGCCAAGGCGGAGCGGGCCACGTTAGGAGAATTGGATGTCTTTTCAGAAATAAAGCTGGCGCTTTCCGAAGATCAAGATGCTCAGGAAGAGAAAGTGCCGGAAAAGGCCGAAGCGAAAGCATGAACTGATCAGAAGAAAGAAGCCAAGGAAGTGCCAGCGCCAAAAGCTGAAGACGTTCAAGCAGCACCTGAGGCATCCAAACCTGCTGAAAAGACAGATCAGGCTGAAGCTGAGGCAAAGAAAAAAGAAGTGACAAAGGCAGCGAAAAAACCAGCGGCAGTCAAAAAAGATGATTTGAAGAAGATCGAGGGTATTGGACCCAAGATTTCGGAGCTTTTGGTCACAAACGGGATAACGACATTTGAGGCGTTGTCCAAGGCTGAGCCCGATGCGATCAGGGAGATTTTACTGACCGGCGGATCACGTTATAAAATGCATGATCCGACGACCTGGCCTGAGCAGGCGGGCCTTGCTGCACAGGGCGCGTGGGAAAAATTAAAAAAATTACAAGAAGATTTGGACGGAGGTAGAAAATAGTATATCTTTGCAATCCTTTTGGTCTTAGATTAGCTAAGATTATAAAGTAAAAACAATTTGACATAGTAAAAGGTGAGGTTAGAAAGAAGAGTTTTAACCAGAGTTAGGAGATTCGAAATAGTATAATAATATTGACTATGGAGAGTTTGATCCTGGCTCAGGATGAACGCTAGCGGGAGGCTTAATACATGCAAGTCGAGGGGTAACGATGGACTTCGGTTCAGGCGACGACCGGCGCACGGGTGAGTAACGCGTACACGACCTACCTCTAAGAGGAGGATAGCCCTGGGAAACTGGGATTAATACTCCATAGTATTGGATGTTCACGAATATTCAATTAAAGATTTCGATCGCTTAGAGATGGGTGTGCGTTCCATTAGCTAGTTGGTAAGGTAACGGCTTACCAAGGCCACGATGGATAGGGGACGTGAGAGCGTGGTCCCCCACACGGGTACTGAGACACGGACCCGACTCCTACGGGAGGCAGCAGTAAGGAATATTGGACAATGGGCGCAAGCCTGATCCAGCTATCC
>JBFKJL010000086.1:0-8729 GCA_041631795.1 Saprospiraceae bacterium
CAGTATATACGCCCAGGATCAGTTTACGCAGTTCCACAAGGTCAATTGAACTGACCTTTTGGTCATTATTGATATCAGCTGCAATCATTTTATAAGGGCTGCCTAAATCTTCCTGCCCCAGGATGTGACGCTGGATCAAAACAAGGTCAAGCGTACTGACACCATTGAGTGGATCATCATTCTTGTATGCGCTCACATTGTAATTCACATACATCGGATTGTCCTCAAAAGCATAGTGGCCGTCGGTATCTGTCATATCTGATGCGGGGTATTCAGGCAGAACGCTGACCAGTTCCATTTGGACATCCTCTACAGATGCGCCGTATTCCGTCGTCACCGATCCTTCAATTTGAGCCAATGGCATACTGCCTGTACCACTACAAGCGCCCTGGTTGTCAATTAGAGTCAAAAATACCGTGCAGGCATCATAATTGTCCTTTTCATCCCAGATATAAACCTGGACTTCAACTATTGCCGGTGTTGAACTTAGGCTATCCACATCATCGCAAGTGAACAATTTGGATGAACACTTAAGAGCCGAATTGTAAAACGGATCGACATCCGGATGCGCACTTGAAAATGTATATCTCAGATTTTCTTGAGATGTACAATTGTCGAAACTGCCAAGGTCAAAATCACAGGCCCAAAGTTCAACCTGTCCGTTGTCCATTAATGCAGTACTCAGGTTAACACAGTAGGGGGTAGGGGGCTTTTTATCTACGACCATGAAATATGATGTACATGATTTGACATTTCCACAACCGTCAGAGGCTTTCCAAAGAACTCTGTGGTTGATCATACTTCCCGGAACTCCTTCAGGCAAGGTGATTTTAACTGATTCACCAGATGATGTCGCTGGAACGTAAAATGGTCCTGTTGGATCAGCAGAACTGCTGAAGGTATAGTCTACACTCCAATCCCCCCAAAGATCCACCTGGACAGTCCAACGTATCCATTTACTGGCACAATCGCCATTATCACTCGCTGATGCCGTCAGCATGACACTGTTGTTCTCACACACAATGCCATCCAGATCAGAATCTGAATAATCATTGGCCTCAAACATCGCGTCTGAACAAAGCACTGAAGGGGCAACATTGTCATAGATCTTGATCACCTGGATATCTGACCATATACCACCGAGATAGGGGTATGCCGGATCATATGTACACCAGTTGATCACAGTCCAGTACTTGAGGATCTTGAAACAAGCGCCATCCTCAAAATAAAAAGTATCTGTTTCCACACTATAGCCTATAAGGTCGCATGCACCTGCTGTCCAGTGAGGTTTCTGACTGGAAAGGCTTTCCGTACAATCAATGACTGTGTCTTTTGGAAAGTACACCTCAATATTGACATCAGAAGAACCGGCCACGGTGATATTCTGGTAACAGTAAATCTCCGGGGATCCATTGACATACCACTTACGGCGAATTTCACCTACACCACACGTATTTGTAAAAGGCTCATCGATATACTGTGGCACTTCAATGCCACAGGCATTGGCAGCGACAGCCTGCCCGGTAAGCGCAAGATCGTGGACATCCTGGCTGCATAAAATCGTCACATCAGGAGGACAGGAAATTGATGGTCCCGATTTGTCCTCTACCCGGACGTGCGCCCATGTTTCACTGTAATTGTCCCACGCAGAGCCATAAACACCGTCTTTATCACCATCATCCCAAACACGCAGCCATACTTTGACAATAGAATAATCGACGATCCCGTCATTGTTTTCATCGACACCATTCTCGGTCAGATCCTCGCAACAAAACGTTATATATGACCCATTGTCTCCGTCATGGAGATCATCATAAATATGACCGTCATTGTTGTAAGTGCTGTTGCCTGCCCTGTTACAGAAATCCCCGGTTCGTCGAATTTCGAGCTTTACGGGTCCGCATCCATCATATGAGCCGTTGTCAATACTTTCCGCATAGATCTTGGCGACGCCATTTCCGGCCCCCGTAAAAGGATCAGGGATCAAGGATGTGATAACGTTCTGTTTGGCCACAGCAATGGGCGGTGTTTTATCAACAATATCAACGAGCACGCCGACAGTCGTGACATTGTCACAGCAATCTGACGCCCTGTAATAAAGATAATGTGATCCCACACCAATATTGGAAACGAGATAGCCATAATTCGGATCATAGGATATCTGGATATCAGACGAACCCGATCCTGTGATGACCTCATAGGTGACGATACCAGAACAATCATCATACAAATGTTCGGGCTCAGGCATGTAAAATGTAGCAGTACAGCCCCAGGGGTCCACAGATTTGGTGAATCCCGAAACCTCAATCGTGGGTCCCGTATTATCTGCTGCCTTGATTAATTGCCAATACGTCAGGGGAATCGACAATGGATCACACCAATCATAAATGGTCCATGTCCGCCTCACCTTGAAATTGCCTCCACATCCCGATCCACAAATCGGAATGACATCATCGGTATACGTTGTTACCGTATTACAAATGTTGTCGTAAAGCGGGATACCGTTGAGGACAGGATATGAAAACATCAGGGCGTAATCATTGGCATCAGATTTCACCTGGATCGTATCATCAAGATCCAGGGCTGTCCCGATATTGGCCTGGTAGTACTCATCATATTTAAATTGATAAATATCCGCGGGTGTATACCCGGCACCACATGTGAGGGCGACATTCTGCTTGGGCGCCACAATCTGAGTCGGGTCAAGCTCAATTTTACCGACCCTGTATTCATGCACGCACGAAGTGGTTGAATTGCCATTTTCATCGGTAAATATCCACGTCCGCTTGATGATCGTTTCGTCACAAGTGTTTCCCGGGACGACATTATCCTGGAATGTGACAATGACGTCAGTACAGTTGTCCATGGCTGTTGGTTTCGGCACGTCAATATTTTCATCAAGTGCTGCAAGCAGGTCAATACACATTTCGGGCAATTGACAGTCCGGATCAGTATTACCCTCAGGACACTGACATTCCGGATCTAAAATGACAGGAGGAAGCTTATCCTCCACAAGGATGTGCCCCCAACAATTGTTGTATGGCGGTACACCCAGCATTTCGGTCACCGTTACAGTGTATATACCCGGAGTGGAAACAAAGACACTCGGGTGGCCTTCAATTTGGATTTGATAGTCATCAGGATCAAATCCTGGAATGGAGTTTTCCCCCTCCAAGATCATATCGACAGTGACCATCGCTTCACACGTCTCTCCCAACGAAATGTTGACCTGGTCATCACAGACCATGACCTGTGCATCCGCAGGTGCTACATAGAGCAGGAAGGACGAAAAAATGCAAAGTACCCATTTAGGTACTTTGCCGACTTTAGGTATAAAATCGGTCCTAAACATGGGAATGAGTTTTGGTTAAAAAATTGAATAACAAACCTCACAATTGAGGCTGTCCAGATTAGAAGGGAAATAATACTTTGAGCGGGGAATAATCTTTTAACTCCAACAAATGTAAACCACGAATGCAGATTTTCGTCTTTTACTAGAGGGTAATTTTTACAATTTTTTTTTACTGATAAAAAAAACCTCTCATATGTTTGGTCGGGCAGAAACCATCTCTGCAGCTCTCTTTCCGACCAGAGATCCTATCGCAACGCCCATTCCGCCTAACCGCGCAGCTACAAAAAGGCCTGGCTCAATTTCTTTCAGGACCGGCCTTTTATTGTCACTTGTGGTGATGATTCCGGACCATTGGTATTCAATTTGTAAGGGTGATAAATTGGGCAGGAGGTCGTCGAGAAATGATTTCAGGTATTGATAAACCTTTTCGTTACTTCCAAATTCATCAGTTTCCTCTGCTGTCAAATCCACATTTCTGCCACCTCCGAGAAGGATTCGCGAGCCAATATTCCTAAAGTAAACATACCCGCCATTGTAGTGGTAACATCCTCTGATGGGTAAATGATCTATGGGTTGCGTGACCAAAACCTGGTTCCTGGCTGGCACAATATCCAGGTCAGGGATCAATCGCCTTGTGAAGGCATTTGTGGCCAAAAGGACTTTTCGGGAATTTAATGCAAGACCTGAATCATTGTCCACCTTAAATGCGCCTGGGGATCCTGAGATATTGTGTATGGAGTAACCGGATTGTATTTCTACTCCCATGGATCTGGCCTTTGACATCAATGCCTTGACCATCAGGACTGGATTCAGCTGGCTTTCATAAGGATTGAACAATATCCTGTGATAAAAACGATCACTAAAATCCTGGCGCCTTGACTGCAGGATCCTTGACTGACCAGTGGCCCTGGCAAAGATTTCATTTAAATAGTCTGCTTTACCTTCACAATGGGCATATTCATCTTGGGTGCTGAAGATCTCACTCCCTCCAAAATTATAGTAGTCCATTGACCCGGCATCAATGAGTGAAAGCAGTAATTTTAACCCGCTCCATCGCATGGCAATGGATTCGACAACACTTGATTCATCACTGTGCTCCAGATCATTCAGGATTTCAGTGGCACTGCCAAAACAGGCAAAGCCGGCATTTTTTGTACTTGCACCAAGTGGAGGGGCATTGCGTTCGACGATCAAAATACGCCATTCCGGACACATTTTCCTGCAGAATATCGCAGAGGTCAGGCCCACTATGCCTCCCCCAACAATGATCAGATCATAAGGCCTGTACCAATGCTCTTTTTCCCAATAGCTGATCGAATGATGAATGTTTTTTCCCACAATGTGAACTTTGTAATAACTTTTTCAAAAGTTACTTTTGTAGAAATATACTATAATTATGATACAAAGAATTCAGAGCATTTTCATATTTATTTCACTCGCAGCTTGTGCCAGTCTTTTCATTCTTCCATTTGCTGAAAGCAACAAGGTCGCCACACCATTATTTGAAGATAAACTATTCAATATAATGGACAATCCTGTCTTGATTGTCCTGGCTTCCATTGGCGCCCTTTTGGCCGTCGTTGATCTCTTAATGTTTAAAAACAGGCCGCTTCAGCTTAGGCTGGGGTATATCATCACGATAATAAGTGTATTCCTTGCTGTTGTCGCTTTTTGGTTGATGTATAGCAAAGCTTCACAACTGCCGGAAATCATCATTGAAGACAAATTTGGCCTGTATATGCCTGTCATCTCATTGATTTCAATATTGTTGGCCAATAGATTTATTAAAAAGGATGAAGACCTGGTGAGCAATATGGACAGGTTGAGATAAAAAAAGAGGCCATTTCGAATCGAAACAGCCTCTCATAGTCTTTAATTAACTGAATATTTATTTCGGTCTTGGTTTTGCTGAATAATTTACCTTAAGCTGTCCTGCTTTCCTGAGCTCTGTTTTAACATCTGTAACAATGCCCATGGTGACTTCGCCATCAACTCTGAGAGAAGAATTGATTCCGAGTCTTTGCTTCTCAGGAACAGTACTGCGATGTTTTTCGAGGAACAATGGAATATCCGTGACGTCAGAAAACTTGTCACCAAGCTGTAAGCGTGGTTTTGTCCCATACGTCGCCTGGAACTTCTTGACTGGTTTTCCGATATATAAATAGTTGACAAGAGATTTTTTCTCAAGCTTTGTCAATTCAGTGGCATAAGGCACATTGACGTTGACCATAAGCTCAGAATCTCGCAATACGGTGACAACCATAAAAAAGAACAACAACATAAAGATGATATCCGGCAATGATGCCGTGGATATGGCTGGTGTTGACTTTCCTCTCTTCTTTTGAAATTTTCCCATTGATATGATTGATTATTACCCCTCCTCTCCGAATGAGGTGGGTTCAGCTTCAGAAATAACTAATGGTATATCAGCCCTGATCTTGCTTTGCTGATCCCTGCTTAAGAAATCAAATGACTTATTGTATCGCTTCTGAGCCTCAGTTTCCCGAAGTTCATTATAGGCGGCTTTCAGTTCATTGTAAACTTCAAGGTAAGTTTTGTAATTCGTACCCCTATCATTTTTCAGGGAGATGATGGCTTTTGTAGGTGATTCAGCCATATCTTCCCTTTTTGTGGGATTCATGATAAATTCCTTGGCATTTTCCTTCAGATCCCGGACCCCCATCAATTCACCTCTCACCAAAAGCTGGTTTGATGCATTGACAAGTACAGAATAAACATTCCGCGTCTTCATTTTCTGAACATCAGGTTCTTCATTGGACCATGGTGGCAACTTGACCAGCACCCCTTTGTCGACATCAATCGTTGTTGTCACCAAAAAGAAGATCAAAAGCAGGAAGGCAATATCTGCCATAGATCCAGCATTGATCTCATTACTGAGCCGATCTCTAGAATTTTTCTTTGCCATTTTATTTAAAGAAATTTAATACTTCCATGATAACAATTGCCACGGCTGACAATACAGCCAGGAGTACCGTTGTTTTTAACCCGCCGCTGATGACCTTGCTGACGCCATCAGTGATCGCAAACCGGTCCATGAGCTCTCTCATACCTGCATCGGTCTCTACAGCACTCATAGAGTACAACGCAAAAAATACAACAGCCAATATACCGATGCCTATTAAAAATTTGATAGACCCTTTAGGATCGGAAATAAGACTGTACAGGCTGAAGAGAACCCACGCAATGAGAGCTATAACTATAAGGATCAGAACCACTAAAACGGCTGGATTGAAAAAATCGAAAGACTGATCAGGATTGTTCTTCATGATGCTGTTCAGATCATCGGATAAACTGTAACCGGCTCCTGAAATTCCCATGGTCATGGAGAGAATGGCAACTGCGATAGCAATGATGCCGAGACCCAAGGCAAACAACTGACCATTCTTTGTGAGTAATTTATACATAATAAATGGTAGTTCTGTTTAATTATTTAAATAACCCGTTGTTGGCCATCACATCAACGAGGCCAATTGAAGCTTCTTCCATTTTATTGACAATACCATCGATCTTCGATACGATATAATTGTAAAATATCTGGAGGATAATAGCCACGATAAGTCCAAAAACAGTCGTCAACAGGGCCACCTTGATACCCCCTGCCACAACAGATGGCGAAAGGTCACCGACAGCCTCGATCCTGTCAAAGGCCGTGATCATACCAATAACCGTTCCCATGAACCCAAGCATCGGGGCAATGGCAATGAAAAGCGAGATCCAAACAAGACCTTTTTCAAGAAGGCCCATCTGAACTGAACCATAAGAGACGATCGCTTTTTCCACAGCTTCAGGTCCGTCCTGGGCATTTCTTAATCCTTCATACAAAACACTCGCCGTTGGGCCAGGTGTAGATTTGGCCACTTCCTTGGCACCTTCAAGGTCCCCTGAAGCCAGGCTTTCATCAATCTTGCTTAAGAGCTTGGAAGTGTTTGTCGTTGCAATGTTGAGTGTAATGATTCTTTCAATACAGAAAGCAAGACCGAGAATGAGCGTGATCAGTACAAGGCTCATAAATCTCCAGTCTCCTTCAATAAACTTTTCCTTTAAGATCTGGAAAACACCACCACCTGATTCTGCACTTGCCTGAGCCGCAAGGTCGCCAAAACCAATGATAGCACACCCAAAAAATAAAACACTAACGAGAATAATTCTTCGCATGATAAAATTCGTTTTTCTTGATTAAAGACTAATTATGAAATTGGTTCAAAACCCTAAAATAGAAATAATTGCATTAGTTGTATAATGATATCAGGCAAATTTTTAAAAGACTTTATCAAATATCATGAATAAGTCTTTCACGCAATTCCGAAACACAATCTTTATAGGAAACATCATAGAAAAACCGTCACAAATTGCACTAGACAAGTGACCATTGACCATCAAAAGCATGAAAGGGGATGAAAAGGAAGCGGAGAGTGAGGGATTCGAACCCTCGATACCCTTTTGGGGTATACACGCTTTCCAGGCGTGCCTCTTAAGCCACTCGAGCAACTCTCCCGGGACCACAAATTTACATTTTAATTTGATAGATATTCTGGGCATTCAATGTTGTTTTTTCCATGACGACTTCCACATCGTCTTTTCGAAGCTGGGATACTTTTTCGGCGACAAACGCGATATAAGAAGATTCATTGCGTTTGCCCCTGTAGGGAACGGGTGACAGGTACGGGGCATCGGTTTCCAAAACCATGTTTTCGTAAGGCATGTACCTCACCATTTCATCCAAACCCGCATTCTTATAGGTGATCACGCCCCCCAATCCCATCAGGAAATTCAGGTCCGATACTTCCCGGCACTGGTCAACAGTTCCGTTGAAACAATGAAATATCCCCTTCAAACTGCCATCCTGGTGGGTTCTAATCAATTCGATCGTCAAATCAAGGGAATCCCTCGAGTGGATGATAATCGGCACATCGTACTCCTTTGCCCATTCAATTTGTTGTTCAAAGGCGTCGATTTGCTCCTTCTTATAAGTTTGATCCCAGTACAGGTCTATCCCTGTTTCCCCAATACCGAAATATGACCGCCTGGACAATACGGATTTTATAAACGCAAGTTCATCCCTGTAATCGCTATTCACCGAGCAGGGATGTAATCCCATAAGCGGGTGGCACAGGTCCGGATAGGCATCACAGAGTCGATGCAGGTCATTGATGGAATTGCGGTCAATATTGGGTAAAAATATCCCCGATATCTTTAGTAATTTTGCTTTGTTCACGACGTCATCAATGTCGTGCTTGAACTGCTGTAGATAGAGATGTGCGTGCGTATCGATTAACATAACAGGGTAATCTTGAAGAAAAACAAAAGTAAATATTATGTGGTTTGGGTTGGTCAAAAACCTGGCATTTATACCACC
>JBFKJL010000087.1:0-8723 GCA_041631795.1 Saprospiraceae bacterium
AAATATTGAGGGCGATCCCGATGATCCCGAAAACACAAATTTTATCAGAACGATCATTTACAAAAGTGCCCTGGATTCGATTACAAACCTGGGCGTTGAGCTCGAAGGTCTTGAAATAGTCCCTTATACGGACAATGAAGTATTTTCCATAGATGCCGATACAATGACCTATCAGCAAACACTCGTGAGTGTTGTTGAAGTGGGTACACGTTACAAAACCTTTATGGGTCAGTACGGTTCTCTGGCCTACGCCAAATATGATAATTCCTATGATCCGAACAATTTCCTGAAGTTTGGAAATATGAATGCGCCAAACCTGACTGGCAACTGGGAATGATCAATCTCGAATTTGGAGAGATAAAATCTGACCATGATAAACTCAAACTGTCTGTTGTTTCCGGCACAGACAGTTTTTTTTATGGCTTGTTTAATGAAAATGGAAAACTATTGCTTTGCCGGGAAGGTGCAGGGAACGCGTTTGGGCGTGACCTGGATGCCTTGCTGACGAAGTTTGAGCCGGTGGATGCACGTTTTCTTTTTTCAGGAATCCCCTTTGTTCAGATACCGGAAGAGCAGTATGAAGCAGACCGGTTTGACCTTTTTTTCCGGGACCTTTATCCAATTGAGAAAATCAAGAATCTGGTCAAATGTACAGACCGGATGGCCCGTGAAGATATAATGACCCTTTATCCTATTGACCCGGGGATCAGTGCTGTCATTGATGCATTGACCTTGCCCAAAGAAGTTTTCCATATTTCGACCGCTATGTCAAATTACATGGCTGAGAAGAAAGGTGTTTTTTTGACTGTCGTCCAAAACCATGTCTTGCACATTGCTGTGCGTAAAGACGGCAGGTTTAAATTTTATAACCAGTTCAGATGTTTTCACAGGGAGGATTTCCTGTATTTCATTTCTTTGGTCCTGTCTGATCATGAACTGGATTCCCGGAGTACAACAATTCACCTGGGTGGCCATATTGCAAGGGAATCGAGTCTTTCAGATCTGCTTGAGAGATACCTCGGGCACCTGGAGTTTATCCCTGAAGAGATCTTTGGGGATCCGGCGGCCAACCTCGAACCCCACTACTTCCTGGATTTGCAAATGGTCAATGCATGCGCATTATAGGAGGCAAGATGAGGGGCCTGCGGTTCCACCCGCCTGCTGACAAATGGCCAACCCGGCCAACGACTGATATCTCCAAGGAATCTCTCTACAACATCCTTGAAAATCTTATCAATTTTGAAGACATCCGTTTTTTGGACCTCTTTGGTGGCAGCGGGGCACATTGTTATGAGTGCATATCCAGGGGGTGTACGGAGGCGACGTACGTGGATAAGCATGGTCCCTGCATATCATTTGTTCGCAAAACGGTGGATCAGTTCAAAATTTTGAATTATATCCGCATTTATAAAATGGATGTGTTCAGATTTCTCAAAGCAAATAAAAACAGATTTCACCTCGTTTTCGCAGGACCCCCTTACGGATTGAAAACAATGAGCACACTACCGGATACTATCATTGCTGCCGGATGCCTCGAACCAAGGGGTATTTTGGTTTTGGAACACCATCAAAACATCCAATGGACAGAGCACCCGGCTTTGTTTGATGTTCGGCATTACGGCCAGACATACTTTAGCTTCTTTCGGGGATAAGTATAGGTTTTAATGTCCTATATTCGCAAATTTATGTGCTCAAGGAGACTCGATGAATTTAATTGCCTTACTAAAAGATGATATTGTCTTTGCGATCAGGGAAACCTACAAACTGGATGTCTCTGCAGACCAGTTGCTGATCAATCAAACGCGAAAGGAATTTGAAGGTGATTTTACGCTTGTCACATTTCCACTAGCAAAAGCCCTCAAGGCAAATCCGGTCCAAATCGCTGAGACTATCGGACTGTGGCTTCAAGATCATATTCAAAGAATTGAGCGTTATAATGTCGTTAAGGGATTCCTCAATCTCTCACTTGGACGGGAAAGCTGGGTGGCCTTCCTCAGGGACTTGACCCAGGATCTCCAATATGGCACCTTCGAGACAAATGCCAAAAAACTCATGGTGGAGTTTTCTTCACCGAACACCAACAAGCCATTACATCTTGGTCATATCAGGAATATCCTGCTTGGCTGGTCCATCTCCCGTATCGCAAAAGCCAACGGGTATGAGGTTATCAAAACCCAAATCATCAATGACAGGGGGATAGCCGTTTGTAAAAGCATGTATGCCTGGCATCACTATAGTAACGGCGAGACTCCGGAAACAGCTGGTGTCAAAGGTGATATTTTAGTCGGTAAATACTATGTTCTTTACGATCAAAAATTACGTGAAGAATATGCACGCTGGCAGAAATCCGGCCAGGCCAATGAAGTCTATGAGTTAAAGAAGGAGGGTGAAGAGACGATGGAACATTTTTTCAGGCGCTATAAAAACGACTATTTCAACAATCATAGCCATATCGGCAAGGCCACCAGGGAAATGCTCCTGGCGTGGGAATCCGGGGATAAGGACATTGTCGATCTATGGAAAAAAATGAATACCTGGGTTTATAAAGGTTTTGATGAAACTTACAAGGCCCTGGAGGTGTCATTTGATACCATCTATTATGAATCCGAGACTTATCTCCTGGGTAAAGAATCCATCGATAAAGGACTTCAGAAAGGAGTATTTTACAGGAAAGAGGACGGCAGTGTGTGGATTGACCTCTCCGATGCGGGCCTGGATCACAAGATCCTTCTGCGCAGCGATGGCACATCTGTATATATGACTCAGGACATCGGTACGGCCCAGAAACGATATGCGGATTTTGGGATTGACAGCATGATCTACACAGTCGGAGACGAACAGGAATATCATTTCAAGGTGCTTTTTGAAATATTGAAACGACTTGGGGAGCCTTATGCTGATGCACTTTACCATCTATCCTATGGTATGGTGGATCTCCCGACCGGGAAAATGAAGTCAAGGGAAGGGACAGTTGTCGATGCAGATGATCTGATTGCAGAGGTGATAGGTGAAGCACAGCAAGCCTCCGAAGATAGGGGAGGGCTGGAGCATCTCTCAGACCAGGAACGCAGAGAAATCTACCGAAAGGTTGGACTGGCCGCCTTGAAGTATTTTATCATCAAGGTCAATCCTCGAAAGAGAATGGTATTTAACCCCAGGGAATCTGTCGACATGCAAGGCCAGACAGGACCCTACATACAAAATGCCTATGTCCGGATCATGTCAGTCATCAGAAAGCATACTGGAAACCTTGTTGATTGCAGTGACCCTGGCCATATCGAAGATATCGAAAGGGACATCCTGAATACCATTGCCCAGTACCCGGACATTGTCAGAGAGGCCATGCAATCATATGATCCGTCTGCTGTTGCAAATTATTGTTACACCCTTGCCAAAGCCTATCACAGGTTTTATCACGAAGTCCGCATATTATCTGCAGAGACGGAGGTGTTAAAGAATTTCAGGATCCACCTCAGCGAAGCTGTTGCCAGGGTCCTCAAAAAGGGCATGCATCTGCTCGGCATAGAAATGCCGGAATATATGTAAATTTAAAAATATGAATTTATCAGAAAAATCAAGGGATTCGCTGAATTTTATTGAAGTTATAATCGAGGAAGACCTGGCCTCAGGAAAACACGATGGCAAGGTTTTGACTCGGTTCCCGCCTGAGCCCAACGGGTTCCTCCATATAGGTCATGTCAAGGCCATCACGATCAATTTTGATCTCGCGGCCAAGTACGGTGGATTGACCAATCTGCGTTTTGATGATACGAACCCTTCCTCGGAAGATACTGAATATGTCGAAGCCATCAAAGAAGACATCAAGTGGCTTGGCTATCAGTGGAATGGTAAAGCATTGTATGCCTCCGATTACTTTCCGAATCTCTATGCATTTGCCATTGACCTGATCGAGAAAGGACTGGCCTATGTCGATGACTCCACCCCTTATGAAATGGCCGAGATGAAAGGCACACCGACCTCTCCCGGGAAGCTCAGTCCATACCGGAACAGGCCGATTGAGGAAAACCTCAGATTATTCAAGGGAATGAAAGAAGGTGAATATCCAGATGGTTCCAGGGTGCTGCGCGCTAAAATTGACATGTCATCACCGAATATGCATATGCGGGATCCCGTCATGTACAGGATCAAACACGAACACCATCACAGGACCGGAGATGAATGGTGTATCTATCCCATGTACGATTTTGCCCATGGCCAGTCAGATTCGATTGAAGGGATTACACACAGCCTGTGTTCTCTTGAGTTCAGGCACCACAGACCGCTGTATGACTGGTTTATCGAGAAACTCGGCATTTTTCCTTCCAGGCAAATCGAGTTTGCAAGAATGAATGTGGCTTACATGATCACCTCAAAGCGCAGACTCCTGAAACTCGTTGAACAAAAGTATGTTGATGGATGGGATGATCCGAGGATGTCGACAGTTTCCGGGCTACGACGTCGCGGTTACTTACCTCAATCTTTGAGGCGATTTGCTGTCACCGCGGGCGTGGCCAAAAGGGATAATGTCATCGAAATGGGATTGCTGGAATCGATCCTGCGTGAAGATCTCAACGCCGTCGCCACGAGGGTTATGGTCGTCCTCGATCCGGTGCGCGTGACCATCGATAATTACCCGGAAGGGAAAACGGAAACTTTGACAACAGAGAATAATCCAGGCGACGCCAATGCCGGTATGCACGACATGGAATTTTCAAATGAGATTTTTATCGAGAGATCAGACTTCATGGAAGACCCGCCAAAAAAATACTTTCGCCTCGCTCCCGGGAAATATGTCAGGTTAAAAAATGCCTACATCATTAAGGCTGAACGCGTGGTGAAAGACGACGCTGGAAACATTCAAACCATACATTGTTCCTACGTCCCGGAATCAAAGAGTGGTTCTGATACATCGGGCATAAAAGTCAAAGGGACCATCCACTGGGTGGATGCCCATAACCATTTAGATATCACGGTTCGACTGTATGACCGGTTGTTTACAGACCCCACACCAACGTCTCACGAGGAAAAGGACTTCATGGAATTCCTCAACCCAGATTCCCTTGTGACCATCACCCACGCCAAAGCTGAAAGATACCTCGCAGGTATGGATATCGGCCAACCCCTTCAGTTTATGCGCAAGGGCTATTTCGTAAAAGACAGGGATTCATCAGGGGAGCAACTGGTCTTTAACCGCACGGTGACACTGCGAGACACATGGGCAAAGATCCAGAAACAACAAAAAAAGTAGCCCCGGAAAGAGGCTACTTCAGTTTTTTTTGTGTGTTTACCAAAATCGGCGCATGATCTTGACTTCCCTGGTGGTGCCATCGGGTAAAGTGAGTAAACCCACCCGGTTGCAAAGGCCATCGCCATAGTCAAGGGTAGCCGTATTGCCATTGCGATCAATCTCCAGCAATCCGGAAACGATAAACCTGCAGATGCCCTGCTTGATCAGGGGATCTACGACAGTCGTCGAAAACGTATCGCCGTTCCTGTTGACACCTGTTGCGTTACCTGTGATTTCATGGACATCATCGAGAGGATGCATGGTGTTTCCGCCCTCCGTCTGGGTCATGGTCCTTATGGCATCGAGGCTGGCCGTCAACCCATTCGGGTAAATCAGTTGTCCGCCAATGATCTCCGTTGTGAAACTTCTGAAGCCTGCGGTATTGGTCCCGTTATTGGTTTTGCGTTTGAGGCCGAGAACCTGGACGCTGTCTACAAAGTAATTTTCCGTGGTAACCTCGCGGACGGCTCCGGCTTCATTCATGGGCGCACTTTGGGTGATGATGATCTTTCCGCTGCGTGTTCTGCCATTGTGAAATTCACATCCATCGCCAAAATCAATGGTCAGTGTATTGGGGAATGTATGAGGCGGATTTTCCCACGTTTTTGTCACACAACTGCTTCGCGATTCAAGGGCCTGATCGTCTTCCAAATTGGACATGCTGAGGTCGACCGTTTCACCAATGTCCGCGAATAAGTCATCGAAATTGGCGATGTCCTCACCGCTTGATGTGAATGTGTCGGACAAAGTTTCAGTCGTGGAATTTTCACAGGCAGTGATCAAAAAAAGTCCAAGACAGCAAAGAAGAATAAGATTATTGAGTTTCATGATTGTTTCTTTTGAATTGAATAAAAGTATTAACGATATCTTTGACTGGGCAAAACGCGAATGGTTTAATTTAGCTGCGAAATTTATTGAATGCAAGAGCAAGTGTAAACTATGGGCATTATCCAGAGACAGGGTATCAAAGGCTCAATTGTCAACTTTGCAGGGGCCTTCATCGGGGCCATCAGTATACTTTTCATTTATCCCCTGAATGACGAGATATATGGTTACGCTCAATGGATGTACAGCACAGCCTACCTGCTGGTGCCCTTCGCTTCGCTTGGTGTCGTTTCCCTGATTGTCCGGTATTATCCGGCTTTCAAAAAAAGTCCGGGAAAGAATGACAGTGGGTTCATGTCACTGATTTTCACTTTCCTGGCAGGGGCTTTTACCTTCTTCCTGATCTGCTGGTTCCTGTTTCGCCGTACCATTTTGAAAGGATTGGATTATATAGGCCTTGATGCTTCCCTGGTCCGGGAGAATGAACCATACCTCATTGCCCTGACAGCTGCCGTAACTTTGGTGACAGCATTGAACAGCTTCTCTCAGAATAAAAAACGGATTGTTGTCCCGACCATCATCCACCAATTGGGATACAAGATATTCCTGCCGCTGCTCGTGTTGGGCTATATTTATTTTCAATGGAGGCAGGGGACATTTGCAACCGGACTGATCCTGTTTTTTATAGGCGCAATCATTGTCTTGGTGGTCTATTTGTTCTGGATTGATGGATTACACTTTGGCCGGGTCAAAATGCTCAATACCCGCGTCCGCTTCAGGGAAATGGGGTCTTATGCTTTGTTTGGCGCTCTGAACCTGCTGAGCGTGTCCCTTGCCTTCAGGATCGATTCTGTGATGATCCCCTTTCTTCTTGACCTGACAAGCAACGGGGTGTACAATAAGACACTATTCATTGCAAATGTCCTCATCATGCCTACGCGATCGATTTATCAGATCTCTGCTCCTATCATTTCAAAGGCATGGGATGAGAAAGACATGGACGAGATCCGCATGATCTACAGGAAAACATCAACAAACCTGTTTTTGGTGGGGTGTTTCCTCTTTTCGCTGTTCTGGTGGACACTCGATGACATCATCGGCATATCCAGTAATCCCGATGCATTTGAAGGCGCCCGGATGATTTTTTTATTTTTGGCCCTGGGCAAGCTCTTTGATATGGTGACGGGCAACAGTTCCTCGATCATCATATATTCAAAATACTACAGGGTCCACCTGGTTTTCCTGGGTATCCTCGGCATTTCCAATGTCATTCTGAATTATATCCTGATCTCCAAATTTGGCCTCACCGGGGCTGCTTTGGCAACAGGCATCTCACTTTTCCTGTTCTGCTTTTTAAAATACCTGTTCTTGCAGATCAAGTGTAAGATCCAACCATTTTCACATGATACCCTCAAAACTCTTGCCTTGCTATTGGTGGCCTTTGGAGCGTCTTTGTTGTTGCCGGATACAGGCAATGATTATTTGAATATTGTGTACAAAACGGCATTGGTTTCCCTGTTTTTTATCTCGGGAACGATCTATTGGAATATATCCGAGGATATCAATAAGTTGGTCAGATCGATGCTTAGAAAAATAAAAAATGTATAACATGGAATTGAAATTTTTAGACTACTCAGAAGAGGGCGGTATTGCTACAATAGTGATCAATCGCCCAAAGGCATTGAATGCGATTAACGCAGGTGTGATGTCAGAACTTGGAACCTTGTTTTCCGGCGCGATAGATCCGGGAAGATTGAAGGGTGTCATCATCACGGGGTCGGGAGAAAAAGCTTTCGTCGCCGGAGCGGATATTACAGAATTCCGGGATTTGGGGGCGGAACAGGGCGCTTTCCTCTCCCGGAAAGGCCATGAAATTTACAACACGATTGAGCGATTTCCAATCCCTGTGGTCGCAGCTGTGAATGGGTTTGCCCTTGGAGGTGGATGTGAACTGGCCATGGCCTGTCATTTGCGTGTCGCATCCGAAAATGCGCGATTTGGTCAGCCTGAGGTTAATCTCGGGCTCATTCCCGGGTATGGCGGGACCCAACGGCTGGTCCAGTTGATCGGCAAAGGGAAAGCCATGGAACTGTTGCTGACGGGGGATATGATCGATGCACCTACGGCTTTGCAGCTCGGCCTTGTCAATGCTGTTGTCCCACAAGAGGAATTGCTAATCAAAGCTCGTGGCTTTATAGAGAAAATCGCGTCAAAGGGGCCGGTGGCCATCGCCAAAACGATTGCCTGCGTTAATGCCTATTTTGATAAAGCGCAGAATGGATTTGATGTGGAAATCGAAGCTTTTGGAGATGCGATCGCGTCTGATGAAAGCACGGAAGGGGTTACGGCATTCCTTGAGAAGCGCAAAGCTAGGTTTAAGAATTTCAAATATTAAGCACAGAGGTTTAGAAATTTCAAATGTGAAGCACCAAATTCCAAAAGAGGGAGTTAAAATTTCAAATATCAAGCACCAAATTCCAAAGGGGGGAGTCAAATCAAATTTCAAATATCAAGCACCAAATTCCAAAAGTGGGAGTCAAAATTCAAATATTAAGCACCAAATTCCAAAAGTGGGAGTCAAAATTCAAATATTAAGCACCAAATTCCAAAA
>JBFKJL010000088.1:0-8675 GCA_041631795.1 Saprospiraceae bacterium
AAACAAAAAAAATGTCATTCTTTTACAAAGGAATATGCAAATCCGTTGACTGCCATCAGTAAAATACTATATCCCCTCCTCGCCCTATTTCTCTTGTACAGGTCATCAATTCATGTTGATGAATTATGGAATGCCCAACCCGGTGTCTCAGGAATTATTTACCAACTTTTTATGAGCATATTACTTGTCGTCTATATCACCGGAATCTTTGCATTCCCCGGGTTTGTTTTTCCCACTCATAAAGTCATACCTGCCTCTTATTTTCACATCAAGTATCCTCTTTGTTTGAAGCGCATTTACACGGTACTTGGCGTTAAATATTTCAGGATATTTCTGATCGCGGCATTCTGGAGACGAAAGAAAATCCGGCGCTCTTTCTTTGACGGGACAAGGCGTGGTATCCTAAATTTTATTTACCAAACTAAACAAGCGGAGTTTGGACACCTCGGTGCATTTATTGTGCTGCTGATTTTGGCCACTGCGCTTATTATCAGGGGACATTCATCTATTGCCCTGATCATGATGTTGTTGAATATTTTAGCCAACGGGTATCCCGTCATTTTACAGCGCTATCACAGGATGCGCATTGGCAAGCTTGTCAGATCAGACAGAAGACTTTGAGATTTTGAGAATTTGAGAAATAACGAGTGAAACCGACCCTATAATCCTTTCACCTTCCAACTTTGACCTTTCAGCCCCGACGACCGCCGTCAGCTATCTTGGGATCCATAGCATCGCGTAGGATTCAGCCTTTGGCGGTGGCTGCAAGCCATGGGCTTGTCGGGATGCCGCACTTTGAGCTTTCAGCTTTCAACTACTTAGGCACACTTTGAATCCCCGCAGTTTTTGCAGGTCAGGCATCCTTCGACAAAAGTGAGGCCATCAGCTTTTCCACAGTTCTTGCATACCTGCTTTTTGGCTGGCGTACCATCCGGGATAAACTTCTTGAGAGCCCTGACCACACCATTTTTCCAGGTATTGATATGGTCGCTGCCCAGGTTCAGCCCTGAGATGAGTTCAACCACAAACTGCAGCGGCATACCGTGGCGTAAAACGCCTGAAATGAGCTTGGCGTAATTCCAGTATTCCTTGTCAAAGGAACGGGACAGGCCTTCATAGGTCACCATGTAGCCATCTTTGTCTTCACACTGGAAGTCGTAGCGGTTGATGCCATCCCCGTTCTTGACCTTCAGGATCCAAGCATTCGTCAGGTTTTTGGGCAAAACAAATGTATCCTCAGCCTTTCCTGTGAAGATCTCATAGGGTTTCCCTTCGAGAAGCCCTACCACCGCGATCCACTTTTCGTGGTTGTTCTGGAACCGGACCACCTCTGCTTCGAGTTTTACCGGCCGCTTAGGCGAGTGATTTTCACTAAAGCTGGTCGTGTCATTTTTCTGGTCACTCGATACCAGGATACCAGAACGGCAGCCATCCCTGTACACTGTGATCCCCTTACATCCGCTCTTCCATGCCGTTTCATAGATCTCACCCACCAGTTCCACAGTGGTTTCATTGGGAATGTTGACTGTCGCGCTGATCGAATGGTCCACCCATTTTTGGATGGCCCCCTGCATTTTGACCTTCTGCACCCAATCAATGTTGTTTGCCGTAGCATTATTGTAGGGAGATTGACCAATGAGCTTTTGCAAAACCTCGTCTTCCATGGACTCGACTTCCTGCAGGTTGAAGCCCATTGTTTCCAGCCATGTGATGAATTTGGGGTGCAGCACATTGTACTCTTCCCAGTAATCGCCATTCTCATCCTTGAAACTCTTCTCGACTCTTGGGTCATCCTTATCCACACGCCGTCTGCGCTTATAGGACACCATGAAGACGGGTTCTATTCCGGATGAAGTGCGCGTCATCAGGCTGGTCGTACCCGTCGGGGCAATTGTCAGCAATGCAATATTCCTGCGACCGTATTTGGCCATATCCGCATACAGGGTTTCATCCTCACTTTTGAGCCTTGCAATGAAAGGATTGTCCTTTTCGCGTTCCAGGTCGAAAACAGGGAATGCGCCCCGTTCTCTGGCGAGCTTCACAGACCCCCTGTACACATTGAGCGCCAGGGTCTTATGCACTTTGACGGAAAACTTGATCGCTTCATCGCTGCCGTAACGCAATCCCATCGCAGCCAGCATATCGCCTTCCGCGGTGATGCCGATACCGGTCCGCCGGCCTTCGATGCATCGGGACCGTATTTTCTCCCATAATTTTCTTTCGTTGGCTTTAATATCATCGGGTTCGGGATCGGCATCGATCTTGGCCAGGATCCTGTCAATCTTTTCCATTTCCAGGTCGATGATGTCATCCATGATGCGCTGTGCTGTCATGGCGTGTTTCGCCAGCAATTCAAAATCAAAGGATGCGTCATCACTGAAAGGCTCTTTGACATAGCTGAACAGGTTGACAGCCAGAAGACGGCAACTGTCATAAGGACTGAGGGGTATTTCACCACATGGATTTGTAGACACGGTTTTGAACCCGCGATCGGCATAGCAATCCGGGATGGATTCTTTAAGAATGGTGTCCCAAAACAGGACACCGGGTTCTGCCGATTTCCAGGCGTTATGGACGATCTTGTCCCACAAAGGACGGGCATCGATCTTCTTTTTTACAGTGGGTTTTGGGGATTCTACCGGGAATTGTTGTGTATAGGATTTGTTTTTGAGCGCCGCTCTGACAAAGGCATCATCAAGGCGCACGGAAATGTTGGCCCCGGTGACTTTAGACGTGTCCAGTTTGGCATCAATAAAGTCTTCAACATCCGGGTGGCGCACGGAGATGCTCAGCATCAGGGCGCCGCGCCGGCCATCCTGGGCGACTTCGCGCGTACAGTTTGAAAAGCGTTCCATGAACGGTACAATGCCTGAGGATGTCAGGGCGCTATTCAGCACAGAAGTGCCTTTCGGGCGTATGTGGGACAAGTCGTGCCCGACACCGCCGCGCCGCTTCATGAGCTGCGTTTGCTCTTCATCCAGTCTGAGGATTCCTCCGTAAGAATCAGCCTCATTGCCAATGACAAAGCAATTGGAAAGGGAAACCAGCTGGTTATTGTTCCCTATTCCGGCCATCGGGCTTCCCTGGGGAACGATATACCTGAAATCCCTGAGCAATTCGAAAACTTGCTTCTCGCTCATAGGATTGGGATATTTCTTCTCGATGCGGGCAATTTCACCGGCAATGCGGTGGTGCATATCCTCCGGCGTGCGTTCGTAGATATTCCCCTTGGAGTCTTTCAGGGCATATTTGTTGATCCAGACTGTCGCTGCAAGAGTATCCCCATCAAAGTAGTGCGTGGAAGCCTCGAGCGCTTCTTCGAATGTAAATATCGGGTGGGCATTTTTACGTGATGTCTTTCGTTTTGCCGTTGTCGCCTGTCGCTTCATAGCTGCTCATTAGAATTGCAAAAAAATCTACAAATTCGCTGTATTCTGTTGGTTATTTCACTGGTTCCACAATGCCGGGTTAGGGTTGCCGGTGTTGCTGTATCATGTGAGGTCAAATTACGGCAAAAGTTTTCATTTTTTATACTTTATGAGAATGTTTAATATGTTAAAATTGCGAAAAATTGTTTGTTTCTCTGTTTGTGAGTGGGATTTACTGTTTTGGCTTTAAATTTGTCAAATGACCAACCGTTTAAAGGTCAGGGAATTACCCTCAAATTTGATAAGGATTCCCCCTTCAAGTCTGTAAGATTTAAGATAATTCAAAACCTGGTTGATGTTCCTGTCATCCATTTCCTTGACGGTCTACAGTTCCACGAGCACCTTGTTTGCAGCCAGAAATCCCGTTCTCCGGCTGCAAATGGGTTTAGCCAACTCATTACTCATTAATCATTGTTCATGTCGATGTTCATGCTCCGCTTGAAGTCGAGCATCATCGACAAGGCGTCGTCTTCGTCGGGATGACTCATTGTCCATAACCCAGGGAACTTTCTCCACGCCTCCCCTTGTTGTATGGATTGGTTAGCATCACGAGTTCCGACAAAAAGGAACGCCAACCGAGCGGTGAACGCCACGGTGGCCGGTCTGAAAAGGCCGATGCGGACGCAAAGTCAAAAGAGTTCACACTCTCCTTTGTTTTTCCAATTCAAGTGATGCAGTATTGTTTAACGCACTCAATCTTTACTGCTATGTCTTTAAAATTCCTTTTTTCAAGTCAGACCACCGGCTTCGCCCGGACCCAAATTTGTTTTTTAACCATTTAAAACCAGACACGATGCCATCAAAGGAACAGCTTCAACCCAAAAAAAACCAGAAACCCCAACCGGATTTCCAATTGATGTTGGATGTCATAACACACAAATGCTCTGTTGTCCAGCTCCATGACATCATGGACCGCTATGAATTGACCGCCCTGAACTACAATTCAATCGGCAATGCCTTCAGGGAACTCGGGGCATACGAAAAGGCGGAAAAGGCCTATCTCAGATCCATAGAAATGGCCCCTTCCTACGACGAGTCCTATGGCAACCTCCTGTCACTCTACATCAAGACACAGAATTTCGACAATTATGAGGACATCTATAAAAAGGGCATGGAAAACGCGGACAAGAAATCATTTATCATTTACCAAGACGGACGCCATCATTTCCTGCAAGGAAATTATGAGATGGCGCTAACTGCTGCGAGGGCCAACTTCATGGATGAGGGATTCGAGGATGAGCTCATTTTCGACCTGGGATTGCGCGCCTTGATCCAGCTCATAAGAAAAGGTGACAACAGGGAAGCATATATAGAGGAAGCCTTCAAGCTGTGGGAAATAGCCAGGACCACCATTCCGGATTCGGATACTGTCAGGGAGTTTACTCATTTTTTTGAAGAAGAATAAACATTGGAAAACCATCCATTTTTTTAGAACAACCAAAATCATTAATTATGCACTGTGACAAATGCAAAAAACGAATTTACCCGGGCAACGGGTATGTCAGCCTGAATTACAACATTGAAAATCTCAACCACGATGTGGCGCGGAACAGCTATAGCATTGGCGTGATCAGCTCTGAAAATGTGCTGACCTTGTGCGGCACCTGCGGCAACCGCTTCAATGCCAACATGGCGCGACATGTGCTCAGACTGCTCATTAAATCTCAAAGACCTGCAAATAATTAATCCTATGCTTATGCACACAAAATTCGACATTATCGGAGACGTCCACGGTCATGCCGGTGCACTGGAAAAGCTGTTGGACATCCTGGGCTATGAGAACAGCAACGGCATTTTCAGGCACCCGGAACGCAAAGCCCTCTTCATCGGCGACTACATTGACCGGGGGCCTGACAGCCCTACCGTCCTGGAGATCGTCAGGGCCATGACGGACAACGGCCACGGCATCGCCCTGATGGGCAACCACGAATACAATGCGATATGTTACAACACGGAAAAACCCGGTGGGGGATACCTGCGACCGCATACGGAGAAGAACATCCACCAGCACGCGAAAACGGTGGAACAATTCAAAGGCCGGCAGGATGAATACGAAGCGTATATCCAGTGGTTCAAATCATTGCCGCTCTACTATGAAAACGATCATTTCCGTGCCGTGCATGCCTGTTGGGAAGCACCCAGGATAGAGCACCTTGAAAAAAGGCTCCCTAATAAAAGACTTCCCGAACATCTTTTACATGACTCCGCCGAGCGCGGGTCTAACCTTTATGACGCCGTCGATGTGACGCTCAAAGGACGGGAAATGCCCCTCCCGGGGGGTGCGTCCTTTAAGGATAAGGACGGCCACAAAAGGACAGATATCCGCATTCGATGGTGGCTCGATCCAAGTCAACACTCGCTACAACAAATGAGCATCATCGAAAGCCTGGAATTTGAGGATGGCCCATGCCCTGAAGACTATAAAATCCACTACAAGGCGACTGAAAAGCCGGTTTTCTTTGGTCATTACTGGCAGAAAGGTGAACCTTCATTATTCAGGGCCAACATTTGCTGCGTGGATTTCAGCATAGCCAAAGACGGGATCCTGGTCGCCTACAGGTATGACGGGGAACAAACGCTGAAAGATGAAAAGTTTGTTTATGTCAGAAACACAAAGTGATAATTGATTTCATAGGCAAAACTTGCCCCTTATACGTGTTTAAACCGGTTTATCATTGGTTTGACCCTTTTTTGATCGTAATCTTGGTTTGATACAGGTATGACTGTTGAAATTCAATGACCACGGGGATGTTATCAACGCATGAACTCAACGACATCAAGATCCAGTACGGCATGGAGCGCTGGGGCACTTCGGAGGACGGCGAACCGACATGGGTGACAATCGAAGTCACCAATGGCAAACCACGGATCACGGATATCCTGTTGCAGCCGGAAGGACTGAAATACAGTGCCCCTTTCAATGCGGATGAACGGATATGCTCCCTTCACCTGAAACAGGGTGTATCGGATGCCGCAGGAGAGGTCTTCATCTACCCTTCCAGCGACAAGGGCACGGAACTCCTCAGCATCTCCATCAGGGCCTACACCTGGCATGTGGAAGGGGAAGCCCATGCCAGCCTGGCTGTTTTGACACACGGCACAACAATTTCCGATCACGGCAAGACCCTGTTGGTTGACCTGTTTTCAAAAGCCATGTGCATGACCAGGCATTGAAAACGGCATGGCCGATCATTATAGAACAACACCCCCAAAAAGCAATTGGAACATTTAAAGCACCTGATTGCATGGAAATCGGCCATTTTATAATTATCTTGAAAGGGTACAGACAGCATGAGATCATGCGTCCGCATAACTCCATTGCAGATCTCAAATTCTTAACCATGGAAGCTGCAATCTTGTTATTCCGGCGATTCGTCTTGGCAGTATGTTGTTTACTGCTCGTTGGGAAGGCTGATGCCCAACTCGTCTATACAGATAAAGGCTTACCGGCATCGAGGGACATGCTTAAAGAGATTCATCGAAAAGCGGTTTCCGTTAAAAATGAGTACCAGTCGAAAGGTGTTAAATGCGAACGCATTGATATCCTGGATATAAGAGATAACATCTACCTCCTGCCAGATGGCACCTTTGATGTGTATCAATGGAAGGATGGTGACTGGATCAATCTGTATTCGGGATCTTTTGTGGGGTACAATTTCAATAGCTATAAGTTTGTGCTTGACGGCAAAATATATTCATCCGGCGGGGACGGATACTGGCAAGATCACGGGCAGATCATCACTTTCCTGTGGGATCGCGGGGAATGGGAGATCCTGCCGTTTTCACTGGACCTGGAAAGAAACCATGTGTACTGTGACGGGGAAAGCCTGGTCAGTTTCTGGGGTCTGCCCATAAAAATAGATCCGGGGAATAAAAAAGTGGAGTCCTTGCCACCATTCAACTATGAGGCCGAACTGAACATGAACAACATCTTTTATCGCCTTGATTTCTCAAACTACATTTATATTAGGGGGAGATGGTTCTATTTTCTTGAAAAGCGTTCCGGTGAACTGAGGCGCTCTACAATCGAATGTATTGGCAAAATTCAGAAGGCAAAGACGGAGGACCACCTTTTTCATATCATCGGCGACAGCCTGACCATTTACAACCATGACGCTGAGATCTTCCTGGCCACGAATGTGAATGCGGAATTATACAAATTTGACAAGGTGCCTGGGAGTCGGTCCTCTTCGCCGGTCATGGCATGGGGGTTTGGAATCCTGGCTGTCTTGATCCTGGGATTCGGTTTGTACCGGGCAAAGATTCTCATAAACAAAACAGGGAACGATTCAACCATGGATGACCCTCTTTTTAGCGTCCTTTCCGCTCACAGGGGAAAGATCATGACCATGGAAGATTTCGATGTCATCCTGGGCATTGACAAGGTCATCCCGGCGGAAACGCAGCGCTTCCGGAGGGCGCAGCTCATCAAGAGCCTCAACAGGAAATACAGGGCAAAGCATGGCCACAATCTTATCGAGCGCCAGCGCGACCCCGAAGATGGGCGGCGGTATATGTACAGGGTGGTTTAATTTCAAACAGTTCAGAAGAACGACAAACACCTGTGACTACAAATTGAACTCCAGAAAGCCGGTAAATGTATCGTTTTTCGCCTTTATTGGCTATTTTGAAAGCGTGACAACCCATTATTGGATGCAGTCAATGACAACAATGAAAGGACACAAAATATTCATGAAGAGAACTGGTTTATCTGTGTACGCGTGCTTGTGCTCCCTGGCATTTATGCTGCTTCTTTCATCCACCTTATCCGCAGGTTTTGTCTACAGGAACAGTGGACAACCGGCTTCGGGGGACTTCCTGAAGGAGATCTACAGTCAGGTGCATGACCTTCGCAATACCTATCTCAAGAAAGGCATCAAGATCAATCACATGGATATCCTGGACATGAATGGCGAGACCTACATCCTCCCTGCCGGAACTTTTGACGTGTATCAATGGAATCAAGGCGGCTGGGTCAATTTGTATACAGGCCCATTCACAGGCTACAATTTTCATAGTTACAAGTTTTTGATGGACGGTCATATTCACTCATACGGCGGGTACGGATACTGGCAACACCACGGGCAGATCATCACCTTCCTGTGGGATCGCGGAGAATGGGAGATGCTGCCATTTTCCAGGGATCTGGAAAGAAACAGTGTATACTTTGATGGGGAAAGCCTGGTCAGCATTTGGAAGGACCCGATCAAAATAAACCTGAGGCAGAAAAAAGTGGAATCGTTGCCA
>JBFKJL010000089.1:0-8623 GCA_041631795.1 Saprospiraceae bacterium
AAAAATCAGTTGATGAAAAAATCATTCAAAAAGTCATGCAATCTGCTGCTGGCTACGATATGCATATAAAACTCCACTGATCATGAGGACACTTGTCATAGGCTCCACCGGTACAATAGGTCAAGAAATAATAAATGCATTAGAAAGTCACAGTGGATCAATAATCCACGGATCGAGACGAAGTAGCCCTGCAATGAATATCGAAGATCCAGCTTCCATTGAGGAATTCTTTCATCATACGTCTGACTTGGATGTTGTCATATGTGCAGCGGGAAATGCAAGTTTTGGGCCATTGACCGAATTGACTGAAAATCAGATCAAACTTGGAATTAACAGCAAATTACTTGGGCAGGTCAATGTTGTAAAAAGCGCCATACCGAAATTGACTGCAAATGGCTTGATCATTTTAACGGGTGGCATGCTGGCCTATTCTCCCTGGCCCGCCACTTCAAATATTGCCATGGTCAATGCAGCATTAGAAGGGTTTGTTAAAGCTGTTGCACTGGAACTCAATAGCGGGAAACGAATCTTAATAGTCCATCCACCATTGGTCTATGAAACTGCACACGCTATGGGTATCGATCCAACTCCCTGGCCTAAAGCTCAGTTTGTCGCCCAGACCTATATATCGTGTCTGGATAAAAGTCTAACCGGAAAACCTGTCTTTGTGGAAGGCTTTGGTCCCCATGATAGTCGTCATTGAAATGTCATTTGAAAAAAAGGTTCAGAGCTGAAAACTGAATTCAATCTGAGTTTTTACCTGCATCTGCCAACTGATCCTTGGTCTTAATAATTGCTCATTGTTCATTGCCTATGCCGACGTTCATGTTTCAGGTGAGGGAGGGACTCCCTTCACCCCGAGAAATGAAGTCATGTACCTTCGAAAAGACCCCAACTTCGACGGGAATGTTCAATGGTCACTGATCATTGCTCATTGCTCATTGCTCACCCCTCCCCTCTCAGCCTTGAGTCCTTTTTCTTAGCCCATACAATGATCACACGCATGAGCCGAACTATCGTCAGGAATACAATATAGCCGATTGTAAATACCACGTAGAGCCACCGGAAGGAACCTGCTTCATTGAGCGGAAGGCCACTGACAAGGTAAGCTATTAACCCACCTCCACCAGCGATCAGGACATACACGATAAGACTGTAGAGCCAATATATATTTTCATTTTTGTAAGCGAAGAAAAAAATACAATTGGTCAATGAGTAGATCAGGATCAGCATGAAAAGGAATTCCCAGTAAAGCATGGGATTCACTTCTGTGATCCCAGACATTTGAACAAGAAAGGTCATCGCATACATCGCAAGGAGCATAGCGAAAAAACCTGCTCCTTGTTTCAACGGATGGATCTCGTAGCTGAAAATGGAATCTTTCATATGCTATACTAATGTGATTCTGCGGGTTTGGTTCATACAACCTTCCCAAATAAATCGTAGGCCTCTGCATTTGTGATCTCTACATTTGCAAAATCTCCAATTCGCACATAATTGTCGTCAGCGCTGACGAGGACCTCGTTGTCGACTTCGGGAGAATCGTACTGTGTTCTACCCACAAAATATCCTCCCTCTTTCCTGTCAAAAAGCACCTTATATGTTTGACCGATGTGCTTGAGATTGTGTTCAAAGGATATCTCTTGCTGTATATCCATCAATCGGGCAGCGCGCCCGGCTTTAACTTCTGTCGGAATATTATCCTCCATATCAAAGGCAGACGTGCCTTCCTCGTGGCTGTATTGAAAAACCCCGAGCCTGTCAAAGCGCATATCCCTGACATAGTCACACAAGATTTTAAAATCTTCTTCTGTTTCGCCTGGAAAGCCCACAAGCATTGTTGTCCTGAGTGCAATGTCCGGAACGATCTGGCGAGCTGTCCTAATCAGATCAATTTGTTCGGCACGGGTAATTTGCCTCCGCATTGCGGTTAGGACCGTATCTGAAGCGTGTTGCAAAGGGATATCGAGGTATGGACAGACTTTCTCTTCATCTCGGATCACATCAAAGATCTCAAGCGGGAATTTACTGGGATAGGCATAGTGCAGCCTGATCCACTCAATGCCATTGACCTGGCACAATGCCCGTATAAGGTCTGGCAAAGCCCTCTTTTTATAAATATCAAGCCCATAATAGGTCAGCTCCTGGGCAATCAGAATGAGTTCTTTGACGCCACGTGATGCCAGGAAGGCAGCTTCCTTGACAAGCGAGTCAATGGGCCTGGATACATGCTTTCCACGCATCAGCGGAATTGCACAAAAAGTACATGTCCTGTTGCACCCCTCAGATATCTTAAGGTAGGCGTAGTGATCAGGGGTGGTAATGGATCTTTCGCCGATGAGCTCATGTTTATAGTCAGCATTTAAATGAGCCAGGAGGCCGGGCAACTCCAAAGTGCCGAAGTAGGCATCCACCTCGGGTATTTCAACTTGAAGGTCTTCCTTATAGCGTTGAGATAGACATCCCGTGACATATAATTTCTCAATACTGCCGTTTTTGCGCAATTCAGCGCCTTCCAGGATTGTATCAATGGATTCCTGCTTCGCCGTTTCGATAAATCCGCATGTATTGATGATCAGAATATTCGATCCGTATGTGGAAGTGTCGTGATCCACATGGTAGTCGTTGGCGTTCAATTGTGCAATCAGGTTCTCCGAATCCACGAGGTTTTTCGAACATCCAAGTGTGATGACACTGACTTTATTCTTATTAGTTTGCTTAGTCTTCATAAAACCAGCGACAAAAATATCGTTATTAATTCATTCACACCGTATTTTTGAATTATGAAGCGTAACAAATTTCTTTTAGTGCCCCTGATGGTGGTGATTTTATCTTTTGTGTATCAAAACGCCTGCCATGGGCAGTTTGGAGTCACCGCCAGTACCGGACTGCATACATTTGAAACATGGGACAATGACCTGAATTATTTCCAGGCACCCGTCGTTGAGCCGTTTTCCGTATCATTCGGCATAGGTGTCGACTATTGGTTTCGGATGAAAGGGCAGCGAATTGAATTCTTCCCGACAATTAACTTCTCCAGATATAACGATTTCAGGATCAGTGGTCCATTCCTTGTGGACAACCAAACAACTGACTATGACCTGGCAACATTGGGTTTCATTGTGAATACCCATATTTACTTCATGGACTTTTTTGGCGATTGTGACTGCCCAACTTTTTCAAAGCAGGGCAGCCCGATTGCTCGAGGGCTTTTCTTACGCATCAGCCCCGGCGTATCCATGGGATTCCACAGCTACCGGTTTGCGCAGTCGGCTCAATCCTTTGAAGCCAATTCGGAAGATTGGGCATTCCAAATAAGTCTTGGCCTGGGATATGACATCGGGATCAGCAATCTCCTGACAGCAACTCCATTTGTTCAATACCATGTCGGATGGGGGTACACTTCCGCATTCGTCAATGATTACAATTCATTTACATGTCCGTTATGCCTGTTTGTACCCATTGATGATTCAACCAATACATCCTGGCAATTCGGTATCCGCTTTGGCTTCAGGCCCGACTACCGGCCGTAGTTGAAGTTGTTGGCGAGGACGCCAACAACAACAATTAGGAGATTGCCGTTGGCGTCCCCGCAGGTGCTACCCGTTCCTGTGGGCGTCCCCGCTATTCTTCTATCATGTTCCCGTTGGCGTCCCCGCCAACGGGGCCACGCAGAAAACCTCCGCTCAATCCTTCTAGAAATGCACTTAAGCCACGCTGCACCATCGTTGGCGGGGGACGCCAACGATAACAATGAAGGATGCCAACAACAATATTATAAAAGTTGACTCGTGAAGTGAAACAAGACAATACCAGCACACACACTGACATTCAATGAATGTTTCGTCCCCCATTGGGGTATTTCCACAGCACTGTCAAGAAGTGGGAGAATACTTTCGCTCAAGCCGTCCAATTCGTTGCCAAATACGAGGACATACTTATGGCCTTCTTTGATCTGGTAACTTTTCAATGGGACTGACACATCTGTTTGCTCGACGCCTACGATGGTATATCCTTTCGATTTAAACTCTGTCAGGATTGTACTGATTTCCTTGTGATAAGCCCAATCCACAGATTTTGTGGCGCCAATGGCAGACTTATGGATCTCCTTGTGTGGAGGCTTCGCTGATATACCCGTCAAGATGATTTTCTCACAGGCAAAAGCATCAGCCGTCCTAAATACAGAACCGACGTTGAGTGCAGAACGAATGTTGTCCAGGACGATGGTCACAGGACTCTTTTTCATTTGGCGGTAGGTCTCAACAGAGGGCCTGTTGAGCTCATCGAGGCTGAGTTTCCTCATTTCTTTTGTTTGCTGATCAGGGCAGCCTTAATGAAGGCCACAAATAACGGGTGTGGATTTTCAACGGTACTTTTCAATTCCGGGTGAAACTGGACACCCACAAAGAAGGGGTGATCTTTTAATTCTATGATCTCGACGAGATCCTTATCAGGATTGACACCCGCAAGGATCATCCCGTTCTGCTTAAAAGCTTCCCTGTAGTCGTTATTGAATTCGTAACGGTGCCGGTGACGTTCTGTGATCACCTCGTGGCGGCCATAAGCCCTCGCAGAATGTGTGCCTTTGATCAGTCGGCATTTGTAGGATCCCAACCGCATCGTTCCGCCTTTCGTTTTGATCTTTTTTTGTTCCGGCATCAGATCAATGACCGGATCGGGTGTTCGCGGATGAACTTCGGTTGAAGCAGCTCTCCTTAGACCAAGGATATTCTTGCTGAATTCAACAACAGCGCACTGCATGCCAAGGCATATACCAAAAAAGGGAATCTTGTGGATGCGTGCATAATTAATTGCGTTGATCTTTCCCGAAATGCCACGCTCACCAAATCCCGGGGCAACGAGGATACCGTCCAGGTTTTGAAGCTTGGACTCATATGCACTCATTTCAAGGATTTCCGAATGTATGGGAACGACCTCGACATCACATTCGTTGGCTGCTCCTGAATGAACGAAGGCCTCCCGGATCGACTTATAGGCGTCATCGAGTTCAATATACTTCCCAACGAGTCCTATACGAACCTGGTGTGTGGGATTCTTCAACTTGCCGAGGAAATTTTTCCAGCCTGTCAGTTCTGGTACATGGCCTTTTTTAAGCTTGAGTTTCTTGAGCACCACCAGATCAAGTTTCTCCTTCAACATGAGGATGGGGACATCATAGATCGTTTCGGCATCTATGGCTTCAATGACAGCCTTTTTCTCCACATTGCAAAACAGGGAAAGTTTGTCTCGTATCTCCTTGGTAAGTGGCTTTTCAGTCCGGCACACAAGTATATCCGGCTGGATACCTGCTTGAAGCAATTCTTTAACTGAATGCTGTGTCGGCTTGGTTTTCAACTCTTTAGCAGCCTTCAGATATGGAATGAGGGTAAGGTGTATAGACAGGACATTCTCTCGGCCACGTTCCTGTCGCAGTTGCCGGAGGGCCTCGAGATATGGCAGGGATTCGATATCACCAACAGTGCCTCCAATTTCTGTGATGACCACGTCGTAATCCCCGATTTCCTCGAGCAGCAGCGCCCGTCTGTTGATCTCATCTGTGATGTGCGGGATGACCTGAACCGTTTTGCCGAGATAGGCCCCTTCCCGTTCCTTGTTGATCACCGTCTGATAGATCCTTCCGGTGGTCACATTATTATCCTGCGAGGTCGGGATATTGAGAAAGCGTTCATAGTGTCCCAGGTCGAGATCCGTTTCCGCACCATCATCTGTGACGTAGCACTCGCCGTGTTCATATGGATTCAGTGTGCCTGGGTCGACGTTTATGTATGGATCAAACTTCTGGATGGTGACCTTGAATCCTCTTTCCTGGAGGAGTTTGGCGAGGGATGCGGAAATGATGCCTTTCCCTAATGAAGATGTGACACCGCCCGTAACAAAAATATATTTAGCCATTTTCTATGTTCAGAAGGAACGAAATTTTTGAATACGGGAAACAAAGATACGAAGATGGGCTTAGATATTTCAGTTTGGCACCTATTTATTGAATCTGAGATATCGAGATTTTGAGAGGACAAGATGCTATTCACCCGACCAGTGGTGAACCCATTCTTTAACTTCATCGTCATCTTCAACTTCATCTTCAGCTTCAACTTCAACTTAATTCGGCATCCTTGCCAACAACAGGCATCCTTGTGAACCAGACGCCCTCTTTTGTCGTTGGCGTCTTCACTCCCCCCAGATCTACAAGGTCTTCACTTCAGCCGAAAGGTTCTGCATACTGTCCTTGGCATCTCCAAAAAGCATCTTCGTCCTTTCATGGAAGAATAAAGGATTCTGGATGCCCGCATAACCCGGTCGCATACTGCGCTTCATCACGATGACGTGCTTGGCTTCCCACACATTGAGTACAGGCATGCCGTAAATGGGGCTGCCGGGATCATCCAGGGCTGCCGGATTGACCACATCATTGGCCCCGACGACCACAACGACATCCGAATTGGAAATGGCATTATTGGCATCCTCAAGATCCAGCAACTTGGGATAAGGCACATCGGCCTCTGCCAGCAAGACATTCATATGCCCCGGCATCCTTCCAGCCACGGGATGTATAGCATATTTCACTTCTACCCCATTCTTCTCCAGTAATTCATCCAGTTCTTTCACGGCTTTCTGCGCCTGCGCCACTGCGAGTCCATAGCCCGGAACAAATACAACTGACTGCGAATAATAAAGCAGTATAGATGCATCACTAAGGTTGATCTCTTTTGCTACTTGATCTCCATCCTGCCCTTTGGCTGAAGCACCGCCGCCAAAGCCTCCAACGATCACATTGAGCAGTGACCTATTCATGGCCTCGCACATAAGGATGGTCAGTATTATACCTGCCGCTCCGACTAGGATACCGCCTACAAGCATCAACTGGTTGTCATAAATAAGACCGGCTGCAGCGGCCGACAGTCCTGTGAGGGAGTTGAGCAATGAGATGACAACAGGCATATCTGCACCTCCGATCGGAGCTACAAAGGAAAAACCATATACAAGCGCTACAGCAAGGAAGACAATGGCAAAAACAACACCTATGCTTATTCCATTTATAATAACGTACACGCCTAAGGCAAGCGAGGCCAGCAGTAGAATGATATTCAGAATATTATGGCCTTTAAAGGTCACCTTGCTGTCATCGACAAGATCTTCCAGTTTGCCAAAAGCGAGCATACTGCCGCTAAATGAGATTGCGCCTACCATCAACGCAAAACCGGCGATGCTTTTTTGCCCGACATCCATGGATGTAAATCCGCCGTAGTAATTTGAGAATTCGATCATCGCAAGCACCGCTGCACATGCGCCGCCAAGCCCATTAAATATAGAGACCATCTGAGGCATGGCTGTCATTTTTATCTTCTTGGCAGCAAACCACCCGATGATGGCACCGCCAAGCATACCGCCGATGATCCAGGCATAGTTGTTTTGCCCGTCGTTGGTCATGGGTTGAACAAGGGTCACCACAATGGCCAGCCCCATTCCAAATGCTGCAAGGATATTGCCCCGGCGCGCAGAATCCGGGGAACTCAGCAATCTCAATCCCCACACAAAAGCGACTGCGCCAATTAAATATGAAATGTTGATTAATGCTCCTATCATGATTGAGATTTACTTTGATTTACTTTGTTTTTTCTTTTTGAACATCTCGAGCATCCTGTCCGTTACAGCAAATCCGCCAATAACGTTTGTCATGCCCAAAACCACGGCCAGGGTCCCAAGGATCAGTGAAAAATAATCGCCGGGTTCAGTATTCCGTATAAGAATGATGGCCCCTATAATGACGACCCCGCTGACAGCATTGGCCCCGGACATCAGGGGCGTATGCAGGACTGTGGGTACTTTGGAAATAACCTCAAATCCAAGAATAATCGTAAAGATCAGAAGGTATGTCATCAACAGGTTTTGGTTGATAAATTCAAGAAGTGCTTGCATAAGTGTCAGGGTTTGCGTGTAATGAGTGAATCGTGAATGATCTGGTTGTCCATATCGAGATTGAGCTTGCCATCCACAACAAGTATTTTTAGTAGGTTGAGCACATTGTTACTGAGCAGCCTGCTGGCATCCTGCGGCATTTCCCCTGCCAGTTCGGAATTGCCGATAATGGTCACACCATTATATATCACGGCTTTGCCATCTTCCGAGAGTTCACAATTGCCACCTGTCGAAGATGCCAGATCGACAATCACAGAACCATTGCGCATTTGATCTACCGTGGATTTTGGAACAAGCACAGGCGCTTTGCGGCCCCGAACCTGGGCGGTGGTTATAATGATATCGGCCTTACTGGCTTTTTCCTGCACGAGGGCCCTTTGACGGGCGAGGTATTCTTCTGTCTGTTCTACAGCATAGCCACCAGCTGAGGTATCATCTTTGGCGCCTTCCACCTCCACAAATTTTGCGCCGAGGCTTTCCACCTCCTCTTTTGCCGCTTGTCGTGTGTCAAAGGCTTCCACGACAGCGCCAAGCCTTCGCGCCGTTGCTACGGCTTGAAGTCCGGCAACACCTGCGCCAAGGATCAGGACTTTGGATGGCTTGATACTCCCGGCAGCGGTGATCATCATGGGCATATATCGAGGCAGATATTCGAGGGCCTTCAGGACAGCCTTATACCCGGCAATGG
>JBFKJL010000090.1:0-8503 GCA_041631795.1 Saprospiraceae bacterium
ATTGATCTAAAAAAAATGGATGAGGCCATAGACGACCAAACCCAGATGGCTTTTGTGTGCAATCCCAATAACCCGACGGGTGCCTTGCTGGACAAAACAGCGCTGACAGACTTTTGCCTTGAGGCAGCAAGAAAGACCCTGGTCTTTGTCGATGAAGTGTACTACGACTATAGCACAGAATCCGATTACCCGACCATGATCAGCCTGATTAAAGAAGGCCAGGACATCGTTGTCTCCAGGACCTTCTCGAAGATCTACGGCATTGCCGGTATCCGCGTGGGCTATCTGGTGGCTTCAGAGGAAAGAGCCGGAAAACTGCGGGATGCACTGATGGCCACCACGAATATCCTGGGGGCCAATGCCGCCTTATCCTGCCTAAAGTACGATGCCGACTTTTACAACCATTGCCTGCAAAAGAACAACGAAGCGAAAGAGCTTATTTATAAAGCCCTGGACAACCTGGGTTTAACGTATATCCGGTCGCACACAAACTTTGTCTTCTTTCATACGAAAAAAGACATCAAGGCTATCCAGGACGCCTTTGAGTCCAAAGGAATCCTTGTCGGACGGGCCTTTCCGCCTTATCACGACTGGTGCAGGGTATCCACAGGGCTCGTCAAGGATATCGAAGTATTCTGTGATCGCCTGCCGGAAGTTTTCAGTTAATGGCTGTCAAGGCTTCTCGACGTCTTGTCCCTTGTTCTTAACCCATTTTTCCAGCCACGTATCCTGCTCCCAGAGTACGTGTAAAATAGACTCGCGCGCAGCGTATCCGTGGCTTTCCTTGGGCAGCATCACAAGCCTGACCGTGGCACCCAACCCTTTCAGTGCATTGAAGTAACGCTCACTTTGCATCGGATAGGTCCCGGAATTGTTATCGGCTTCACCGTGAATAAGCAACAGTGGCGTTTTCATCTTGTCGGCGTGCATGAACGGGGACATGGTGTAATACACTTCGGGGGCTTCCCAGTAATTCCGTTCCTCGGACTGGAACCCAAATGGCGTCAGCGTCCTGTTGTATGCCCCGCTTCGGGCAATACCGGCAGCAAACAAATCAGAGTGCGACAGAAGATTAGCCGTCATAAATGCACCATAGGAATGTCCACCCACACCCACTCGGTTGCGGTCGATATAGCCCATGGCATCTACGGCATCAATCGCCGCTTTGGCGTTGGAGACCAACTGAGTCCTGAAGGAGTCGTTAGGTTCTTCCTCGCCTTCACCGACGATAGGAAAGGCGGCATCATCCAGGACAGCATACCCACGCATCACCCAGAATACAGGAGAGCCATACCACGGGTATGTGAATTCATTGGCACTCGTTGTCACCTGGCCAGCACTGGACTTGTCTTTGTACTCACGCGGGTAAGCCCACATGAGCATGGGCAATTTCTCCCCTGTCCCTTCCCTGTATCCGGGAGGCAGGTATAAGGTGGCAGACAGCTCTACCCCATCCTCCCTATGATATGTGATGAGTTCTTTACGCACGTTTTGAAAGGACTGGAAGGGATTATCAAAGGATGTGACGGGTGTCAGGGTATGCTTATGCACATTCCTGAAGTAGTAATTGGGATAGTCTGTTGGTGATTCAATCCGGGTCAGGTAAATACCATTTTTAACATCCACGGCACGGAGGATATTTTCAAGCGTCGTTTTGCCATCAGCCCTGTACAGTCTTTCTGAGACTTTAGTCTTCAGATTCAGTTTATCCACAAATGGCCGAATGCCTTCATCCGAATAGCCATCTCCAATAAGATGGACATCGTCTCCCCGGAGATCGAGGACGGTCCTGGCAAATTCGTTTTCAACGGTGACAAAATCCCCCGGATCGTTGTAACGGTCCTGGTAATTCCTGTTTGTCAAAATCTCAGGTTCGAAATCTGGATCTGAAGGATTAAACAGGTAGGTCCGTGTATTCCGGTTGTTCCACCAGTAATCATAGGCAATAGCCCTACTCTCATTTCCCCACAATATGCCACTGAACCGGTCTACGGTTTTGATCAACAATTGGCCATCGCCATCGAACGGTGCGTCAAGATTGTAGACAGCGTCCCTGAATGGCACCTCAATCGCAGGATCACCTTCATCCAGCGCTTCGACCCAATACACTGATGCCGGCTTGTCGTCTCTCCAGGACATTTGCCGTGGCCCTTTTTGCCGGGCCATAAAGCCTTTGGGAAGATCTTCGATCAAAGGGATCTCGAGCATCGTCTTGACCAAAGTCCCATCACTTTTATACATGGTGGACCGGGAAGGAAACCTGTAATATGGCACAAGGTAAGAAAAAGGCTTATGGATGGTGGTCACCAAAACATGACGGCCATCCGGTGACAGGGACATGCTCCTGTACATTGCTGAAGGGGCCCAATCTGATAGTGTCCCGTCAAGATGGATCCGGACAATCATTGATGTGGCCAAGGTCTCAAAATTCCTTTCATCGATCTTATCTTTCAGGAGGTCCTGGTAGGTTCTGTTTTGCGCCTTCTTGCCTTCATTGACAGATACAGTTGGACCGACGGGAATTGAAGACGTTTTATCGATCAGGGAAGACTTGTTGTCCGACAAGACCCTGACGAGGAGATTTGACCCGTCCAGCCACACCATCGGCATCCCCATGTTGGCATTGAGCCGTGGTTGGGTCAATCGCATCACATGACCTGCTCCTACGTCCAGCACCCATAAACTGACACCGGAATCTTCAGTATGGGTAAATGCCATGTAAGCCTCATCTTTTGACCACAGGAAGTTCGACATGCGCGCGTTTTCGGGCAACCCTTCAAGTTCCACCACTTTGCCGCTTTGGACATCCATGACCTTCATATCAAAATACGTGCGCTGGCGGCTAGAGATATTTGTCTGGGGATTGATCCTCAGCCCGGCAAGGCGCATTTCTGTTTCTGACAGTTCTGCTATGGATTTGTAGGCTTTCCTGTACAGTAGGATGGCTTTGGTTCCTGCGGTATTCATCCTGAAGCTTGGCGGCAATGGTGCATCGACAAGATCGAGGATGGCATTGTCCGGTTTTTGGTAATCCAGATCAACCTGGGCAATCGCAAGTGTTGTCCAGAGACATAGTCCCAGAGCTAAATACTTTTTTATTTGAACGTTCATTTAATTTTGTGTTTGAATGAATTATTGAATGGTTTCATTGTGCAAAACGGTGAATTCCTCTAATGTCTCGTTTTTATACAAATAAGTTGTTGCTGCCACGGCACAAATAAATGGCGCCAGGATGGGACCCACGCCCGGGATCATGAACAAAACGTATGCGGTCAGACCTATGACAACAGCAGCGCCTATATGTTTGAATACCAACCTGGAACTCATTTTGATCGAGAGCCCGAACATCTCGCTGTAATTGTCAATAAAGGCAAAACCAAGGAGATAAAACTGCAGAAGGCCGATCAGGATGTACTTCACCGATGACAGTCCCAGGATCCCCAGGGCTATTGCAATTAATATGGTGCAAAGCAACTCAAAGATCCAGTTCCTGATAGACACCTTGATCATCCTGACCTGGGCATCGATAAACTGATTCAGTGTCGTGGGTATCTCCTTCCCCGTCAGCACTTCCAGGGTTTTGACAGATACATGGAAGATCATCATTTCAAGAAGGATAAGATATATGTACTTTATACCCCCTGACAAGAGCATGCGGTTACTCAGGTGCTCAAAACCTGTGAAAAATGTCATGAGTCCGGTACCGGCCTCTTCTTTTGGATAGGCTCCTGTTAATAGATTAATCATCACCCTGAAAAACTGGAAAGATAGGATGACGGCCACAAGCACTGTAATCTTGGAGATCCAAGTATGGCGCATATACCCCTCCCATACCCGGTTTTGCCTGATAAAACCATAGGCACCAGTGGTATGCCTGAGTGCCGGAAACAATTGTTCAATAAATCTAACGATGGCAGAACTCCACATTATGGATTGTTTTCAAGGGCAAAATAAGGAATATTGAAATAATGAGGAATGAGGAATGAGCAATGAGGAATGAGCAATGAGCAATGAGCAATGAGCAATGAGCAATGAGTAATGAGTAAAAACTGAAAACTAGAAATTTGAAACCAGAAACCAGAAACTGAACACTGTGTTTGAATTCCCTTTGAAATAAAAAAGCCGGCCCTGAAATCCAGGGCCGGCTCTAAATGATTATTTAAGATTAAATATGAGTCGCGCAAACAAATGTCTTCCACTGTAACTGAATTGGGGAGATCGCCTGGAGTAAACAAACCGACCTGAACTCTGGAACGATGGATCTGCCTCGTCCGGGTAAATGTCCAAAAGGTTGTTTGCCCCAACTGTCAGGCTAAGGTTTTCATCGACCTTATAGCTCAGACTTAAATCCGTAAGGACTTTGCCGGTATTATAAGGATCAATGCTCTGATCGATCCAGTTGAGATCAGCGTCAAAGATCTCCGCATTTGTCGCCTCTGTTGTTTCGCCAAAGTATGTATTCCTGAGATAAACAGAAAGCTTGTCCATATTGAAAGTATGTGAAAGGGTAAACTTCACACGTGGTACAGCCTGCTCCAGGTAGATACGGCTGGTCCGATCAAAGTAGGTCTCAACAAGGCCTGCCTGTTCCAAAATTGGTGAGGCGTTAATGCCTTCGTCCTGGTCCCATTTTGTCTGTGTGAAGGTCGCTGCAAAATCATTCCTGAGATTGGAGCCTCCGGCAAATGCCATGCTATGAGACACAACAACGTCAATCCCCTGGGACTGCGTGCTGATGGCATTGGCAAAAAATGCAGCCCGTGTTGCACCGGCCTGTTCAAATATGGATTGCAACTCAACATTGTCCCCTGGCTGGAACTGACCTGTGAAAATGACCCTGTCATCGATATTGACGAGATATCCATCTATGGTCAACCTGAGGTTTGAAGAAGGAATTTTTGCTGTGAATCCCGCTGAAAAACTAGCAGAAGTTTCTTCTTTCAACTCGGGAATGCCAAGGAGTTGAGCCGCTCTTGATGTATTGGCAAATGTGCCCACCTCTTGTGGAACTGAAACGCCATCCACAAGGGAAAATATCGTTGATGTTCTGCTGAAGTGAATCTGGTGCAACGATGGGGCACGGAAGCCAGTGCTGGTTGCTGCCCTTAATGCCAGGTTTTCATTGACCTTGTAACGAGCAGCAGCCTTATAGTTAAATGTAGAACCAAAATCGCTGTAGTTTTCATACCGAATAGCTGTGGCCAGCAGGAAGGCATCTGAGAAGTCAAATTCTGCATCTACGTAGCCTGCGACGCTGGAACGTCGGGCATCAACCACATTGGTTGGCAAGAATCCGGCAAAACACTGTGCACCGGCAGGTCGTGCACGGCCAAAATAGTCTGTGACCATGAGCTCATCCGGCGTAGCCGGATTGACAAGATTGCCGTTAATGTCATAGTTGCCATAAGATTGTTCCGATCCCGGGTCGATGTTGTAATTCTCATACCTGTATTCCGAACCAAAGGCGAGGTTGATCCCTTTGAGTGATCCCACTTCTTCAAAATACTGGGATATGTCCAGATTTCCCGTACTTTGGTTGAAAGTATGTCCTCCGGCGTTGAACGCCGTAGGAGATGATGGCCCCAGAGTGGCATTATGCGTTTCTGAAATATAATAGTTGAATGTGTTAGAACCAAAGACATTAGAGAAATCCACATTCCAGTTGCCGATCATGCCCCTGATTCCCATACCCAGGGATTGGTCCGTAATATTGGAATTAATACGGGGAACAGTACCGTTAGGATAGATTGCTGTGGTCGTCCTGTTCTGCGCCGGCAGCCTGTAAAAACATCCGGATTGGCCTGTCCTGTAACCCAGTCCGCCAAAAGCGTACAATTCAAGGTTTTCACCAACTGGCAATTCCATATTGACGAAGCTTTGTCCACCCCTGACCCTGGATTGACCAAAGAGGAGATTGAAGTCGCTTCTCTGCATGCCACGAGCTGCCAGCTCATCGGTTGTCGCATCAAAATTCAACAATCCGGATAATCCACTGAGATCTGACAAATCATTAATCTGCTGCTTGAGTTCAGAAGAAAAATAGCTTACACCCTGGGCATATTGCTGAACTTCAGTAAGGGACAAACTGCTGACATCAGCTCCGGCATTCATAGCGACACGTTCTACACCATTGTAACCGTTGAAGATCTGACCGGAAAATTCCTGCATGCGATTCGTTCTGTTGCGGTAATTGAATTCTCCCGTCATATTGATAAAACCGCCTTTATCTCCTAGCGGGAGTCCGTAATTAACGCCTACATTGACAACTTCACCATCCACGCTGGGCTCTTCACCACCAAACGGCCCAATGTTGCTGGTAAAGTTAGCCCCAGTGGTAATGTTAAAGGTCAGTTCATTCACTGCCTCTTTCAACTTGAGGTTGATGACACCCGCGATGGCATCGGAACCGTATTGAGCAGCAGCACCATCCCTTAGTATTTCAATGTTCTGGACAGCAGATGCAGGAATCGCATTCAAATCCGTTCCCACATTTCCTCGTCCAAAGGTCCCGTTGACATTGACAAGAGAAGAAGTATGGCGCCTTTTGCCATTGACCAAAACCAGAACCTGGTCAGGTCCAAGCCCTCTTAATGATGCCGGGTCCACGTGGTCTGTACCGTCCGATATCGTTTGCGTATTCGAAGAAAAGGACGGTGCCGTAAAATGGAGTATCTGGTTCAAATTTGTTTGTGGTGCGGCGGCTGTGAGTTTGGTCACATTGATGACATCCACAGGTACTGCAGACTCAAGATTTGTCCTGGCCGTTGCCCGGCTTCCCAAAACGACAATCTCGTCCACCATGACCCCTTCAGAAAGGCTGAAATTGACCGTCCTGTTCTGCCCCGCAGACACAGTGACCGATTTTGATGTCGAATTGTAACCGACATAACTCGCCGACAACGTATACGTGCCGGCATCAATATCAATGGCATAGCGGCCATCAAGATCCGTGATCGTGCCTATGGTTGTCCCATCTATGCTGATGGATACACCGATCAACGGCCCGGAATCATCAGATACCATACCGCTTATTGTACCTTTCTGCGCATATCCCATCAATGCACAGAAGACAAAACTGAAAGAGAATAGAAGCTTAAGTTTAATCATAGCAGAGAGTTTTGGTTAGTAAATTAATTTTCAATTTTTTATGTATTCGATCAATCGAAATACACCTTCGGATATTTGGGGACAATGTGTATGCACAAAGGCATAATCTTTGTCGGCGATTGGGAAGTCTTTTATCATCTTCAGGGCATTGTTGCCATCAAAATCTACAAAAGACAGTCGGGCTGTAAGTTCCTTGGAGGGTCTGCCAAAAAAAGATCCGGGCAGCAATGCCACGCCTGTGGTGTTCAGCAGATCCTTACACAATGATTTACTCGTCAGCCGTTTCTTCAAATGGGGCTCTCCCCGAATATACTCAAAATTTGGAAAGCAATAAAATCCGCCTTTGGGCATCACGGTGTGGATGCCATTTTTATTGAGGGAATTCACAACAAATGAAGCAATCACACGGAGGATCTTGCGGGTTCGCCTGACGTACTCCTGGATATCCTCACCAAAGGTGTAAGCGGCAATACCGGCATATTGGGTTGGGGCATTGACGCATGAATAGGTTTCACTGGCCACACCGGTCATGGCTGCTTTAACATTTTCCAGGGCTTTGGGGAATATGGCCAAACCCAGGCGCCAGCCTCCGGCGCCGCACCATTTGCTCATGCCCGTAGTGATGATGGTGCCTTCGGGGTAAAAGTCGGCGATGGTTTTGTGGTCATCATCAAAGGTGGTCTTACCGTAAATCTCATCCGAGATCACAATGATCCCGTGCTTGCGCACAATGCCGGCAAGGGCTGAAAGTTGATGCCTGTCAAATCGCGATCCTGTCGGGTTGTTGGGGTAATTGAGGATCAGTACAAATGATTCCCCGGGCCGCGATTGGCAAAAGGCATCCAGATCATCGGGATTGAGACACCAATTGTCAGCCTCTGATGTATTCAGCCAGGAGAGTCTGCGATTGAGGATCCGCGCCTGTGGCGCATAGGACACCCAACTGGGCGCCGGGAGAATTAAGTGTCGCTTGAGCACAAGCTGTGCTATGAAGATGAGTTCCTTGCTGCCGGGACCGATCAGCACATCCCCGGCATCAAACACACTGTCTGTGACAGATGTATAATGTGCGGCCACAACCTCCCGCAATGCATGCAGGCCGGCAGTTTGAATGTAGTCCTTATGGTCCGCATGCGCACGAAAGGCTTCGACAACGGTTTCTGGAATGGGAAAGGGCGATTGGCCAAATCCAAATGCATACGTTTTTTGACCGAGGGCAACACGCGACTTGATGATTTGGTTGATTTCAAGGGTCGGTGATACATTTTTCGGAAGTCCCATGCTTCAATTTTTCCGTAGGTTGGCTTTATTGTCTATGAAAGATAGGCATTCCCCTGGAAAAATCAGGCAAGAAAGTATCAGCAATGAGCAATGAGCAATGAGCAATGAGCAATGA
>JBFKJL010000091.1:0-8502 GCA_041631795.1 Saprospiraceae bacterium
CGTTATATCATTATAAGTTAATCAGGTGAAATTATTTTTTTAACTGTACCGCATTTCATCATTTTATCCCCGAAATATGGATTCCGGATTTGGTTCTCAAATGCCATCCAGTCCCCCCCCTCATTGTCGAATGCCATTGGGCAGTGCTGAACATACACTGTATCCCCGGTTTGACCAAAGGCTGTAACAACATTGATCATCGCTTCGGTCACAAAACCAAATTGTTCCCTCTGCTTTTCTACATCATTGAGCTGAGCAATTTTTTGTCCGTGCCCTCTGAGTGCAGCCTCCTGATCCATCCAAAATTCATGGGCTTCACCTTCCAGGAGCTTCATATCAACCTCATCAAGTTGACTGATTAATTCACTGGATCTTTCCGCAGAGGTCTTCTGATCAGTCTCCACGAGCGCATCCTTAAGATCGATATATGCTCGTAGAAGACCGGATACTTTTTCTTTGAATGCCACTGGTGTTACAGCGTGAAAATCTGGTATCTGAATCATCCCTTCCTTTTTAATTCTCACCTTCCTGTTCATCATGCTAGACTGGTTATTCAATTGAGCGGCGGCGTCAATTGTGAAATTGCCATGTGTAACAACCTCCTCCCCTGGCTCAAGTCCACTCAAGACTATAAAGCTATTTCCAGTACTTGGACCGATCTCAATTTCTCTAAATTGAAATGAAGGAATATCAACATTGGGCAACTTGACATAAACCACTGACCTGGCTCCGGTCCACATGACAGCTGACTTGGGAACCAGTAAATCCTTATCTCCTGATCCTTTGGTGGTGACTTTGCCACGTACGAACATTTCGGGTTTTAATTTTCCCGAAGTATTATTAACCTCAGTTCTCAACGACACAACACGCGTCTCAGGATTTACAACAGGATCTACAAATGTCAGACGAGCTTTAAACGTTTTTCCAGCAACTGAAGGTGTCGTAAATGAAATAATATCTCCGACCTTAAAATGCATGAGCTCATTCTCATAAGCATCAAAAAGCACCCACACCTTATTGAGATCTACAATTTCAAAAAGTGATGCCCCTGTATTTACATAGTCTCCCACTGAGACTCGCCTTTGGGTTACAATGCCATTCGACTCGGCAAAAACAGTAAACGTTTCCTGAACAACCCCCTCTTTCTGAATACGTTCAATAACAGAAGAGTCTATTTTCAGGTATTTCAGTTTATTGCGCGCCGCTTCCTGGAGTGCCGGATTGATGTCAGTAAGGGACATGGCTTCTATAAGTTCTCGTTGTGCGGAAATCAGCTCGGGGGCATAGATCTCGGCCAGCTTTTGCCCGCGGTACACTTGCTCACCCTTGAATGTGACATACAACTTTTCAATCCTGCCCGAGACATGGGACACCTGGCTGGAGACCCGCCGTTCATCGATCCTGACTTTTCCAGAGAGATTGATTTCACGTAAATTTCCGCCACTTTCACCAGATACCACAGTGGTCTCGATATTAGACAATTTAATGGCTTCTTCAGTCATCATTAAAACGAGAGGATCACCGGAAGCATTATCATCCAGCGGGATCAGGTCCATCGCGCACAATGGACAGAGACCGGGCTCATCCTGCCTGATCTGAGGGTGCATGGAACATGTCCAGGTCTCATTTTTCGGGGCTGAAACCTGGAGTTCAGATTCCTGGGTGGAATGCTTAATATGACTATTATTGACCTGGTCTTTGAAGATCAAATAGCCTAATCCAAAACCAATGGCCATAGCCACAATAAATCCTGCAATATTTATGGTATATCTTTTCATTGTTCTAAATATTATAACTCAAAAAATCTTTCAATTTGACTTTTGGCGAGATGGCTTCGGACAATAGCATCCAATATGTCAAGGTCATATCCTATCAACTCTTGTTCAAGTCTCAGCAACTCGTCAAAGTGCTCTCCATTGGCACTGTACGCGGTCTCAAGAATATCAATCGTCTTTTGCGTCAGGGACTTCTGCTTTTCAAATAGGTCGAGGTTCTGTGCTGCAATATCATAATCGGCCAGGGCCATTTCTATGATCGATTCATATTCCGAAATTGTATTTTCAGCTTTGGATCGCACGGCCTTTATTTTATACAGTTCTTCCCTTTCCCTGGCTTCATATTTAGTCCGGTTGATTGGAATTGTGACATTGGCCCTCAATTGGACTATATCCCTGCCATTGCCGGGAGGATCAAGATCATTCCTGCCATCGACCATGATATAGTCAAAACCGCCCCCGAATGTTGGTTTCCCATTGAATTCATTTAGTTTGATCATTTGCAACGCCACATCCTCCTCCATTTTAAACATCCTGAAAACCGGGTCATTGGATCTGATCAGATAACCTGCAGAGTCGAGTCGCGGAGGAAGAATTGCAAACGCAAATTTATCTGCAATTTGAACCGGCGTTCCAACAGGACGATTCATGATCTGGTTGAGGGTGGACAAGGGGCGTCTTTCTTTATTTCTGAGAACAATCAAATCATTTGTCAGCGCTTCTATTTTAAGCTGAACCCGCAGGACATCAGCAGTAGTTCCCTTCCCACTTTCAATGTTGGATAGCGCCAGGCGCTCAAGGACCTCAAGCAATTCAATGTTCCTCCGGACTATCGCCTGGCTTTCCCGAAGCCTGTACAATTCAAAATAGTTTTTCTTCAGCGCCAGGATCACATCTCTTTCAGCGATCTCCCTGATCACGAGTTTTATATTGGCCTTGACCTCTTCAAGCTCCCGGCGCGCTTTTAATGTTCCAAACCAGGGAAACATCTGTACGCCACTCAACCTCAGAACCTGTGCTCCAAGACGCGTTTCGACAGGCATCGGGAAAATGCCGATACTGCCTTCCGGGTCGGGCAGTTGGCTGACCTGATTGCCCCTTTCCATTGCAGCCAGGTATTCATTTTCCAAAGATTGTAATAGAAGATTATTCTTCTGCACAAGGCTAATGTGTTCAGGTAATGATTGCGCTTGTGTCTGGCCTATGCACATTGCGGAAATGGCTAATATGGCAATAGTTTTCATAGATGATTTGTTTAAACTGAATGATGAACGATCAATTTTGAATTTCCATTCCTGCCATAATGAATACAGGACCGGCACAGTGAACATGGTAATGATTTGTAAGGTCATCCCTCCAAATGAGGGGATAGCCATTGGCACCATAATATCAGCACCTCTGCCTGTAGAGGTCAAAACAGGAATCAGCGCCAGTAATGTCGTGGCCGTGGTCATCATTGCCGGACGCACACGCCTCAATCCTCCCTCGACAATGGCGTCCCTGATCCCGGAAATTGAATCAGGCTGATTCCTTCGGAAACTGTCTCTGAGGAAAGTGGCCACCAAAACGCCATCATCAGTGGCAATGCCAAATAATGCCAGGAATCCAACCCACACAGCCACACTCAGGTTTATCGCCTTGATTTGGAATAGATCTCTCATATTGACACCCAAAAAATCAAAATTGAGAAACCAATCGGTGTCATAAAGTCCGATCATAATAAATCCCCCGGAAAAAGCAATAAATACCCCTGTAAAAACCATCAATGAAATCAGGACTGATTTGAACTGGAAATAAAGGATGAGGAAAATGATAGCCAGGGCAATTGGAATGACGAGCGCGAGCCTCTTGCTGGCTCTCACCTGCTGCTCATAATTCCCTGTGAATTTATAGCTGATGCCTTCAGGGATTTTCAATTCTCCACTTTCTATTAAGGCATTTAAATATTGCTGCGCTTTATGCACGACTTCAACTTCAGAATCTTTTCCTTCCCTGTCAAAGAGCACATAGCCGACAAGAAAACCGTCTTCTGATTTTATGGACTGGGCCCCCTGTTCGTACTTGAGGTCTACGAGTTCCCCCAATAAGATTTGTTGCCCATTTCGAGTCGAGATGTATATTCGCTTCAGGGCATCCGGATCATCGCGCAGCTCTCTAGGATACCGAACCCTTATGCTGTATCTTTCCCTGCCTTCGACAGTTGTCGTCATCGGCATGCCTCCAACAGCGGCCTGGATATGATTTTGAACCATGGAAATCGTCAATCCATGCCTCGCGACTGCCTTCCTGTCTATATCAAGAAGCAGGTATGGTTTCCCAATGATCCTGTCTGCAAAAACTGCCGCCTCTTTTACACCATCCACATTCTTCAAATGCTGTTCAAGCTCAATTCCGAAGGATTCAATTGTGGATAGATCTGTACCATATACCTTGATGCCCATAGGCGCCCTCATCCCGGTTTGAAGCATCACCAGTCGGGTTTCTATGGGTTGCAACTTGGGGGCCGAGGTTACTCCTGGGATTTTTGTGACTCGGACGATCTCATTCCATATATCGTCAGGACTTTTGATCTCGTCCCTCCATTGCCTGAAGTAGCGGCCATTTTTGTCGGGAATGAGACTGCCACCATCATCCAGGACGTAATCCCCATTTTCATATTTGTACCTTATTCTGTGACCTTTACTATCTGTTTTGTATTCTGATTTGTAGAGGATCACATTTTCATACATCGACATGGGCGCCGGATCAAGGGCACTATTGACGCGGCCCGCCTTTCCTACGACAGTCTCAACTTCCGGTATCGCGGTAACAGCCATATCGAGCAACCTCAGGTTCTTGAGATTCTCCTGCATACCGGAATGCGGCATGGATGTGGGCATCAGCAGAAAGGAACCTTCATCGAGAGCCGGCATGAATTCTTCCCCGGTTTCCGAATAGACCTCAAAACCCTGCCAAACGATAATACCCACTACCAGCAGGAAAATGATTTTGAACTTCAACAGAAAACGAAGGATCGTTTCGTAGAAATGAATGATCATCACAAACAACAATAGCAATATACCGGCTATGAGAACAATAAAAAGAAAATTGATTAAGTCACCCTTGTTCACACCAAGGGGCATCCAGAGGACTGCAAGCAACCACGCCACGATCAGGGCGTAGAGCACGTTTGTGATCCAATCCACAATCCTTGCAGACCGTGAAGTGAAATAGGCACCTGCCATCATCTTAAACACACCTGACAGACCGGCCAGTATGAGAATAAAACCGGCCAGCCTGAAACTTAGGACGATGACAACAACACCAAGGAGAACAGCTGTAATATTCATAATGACGGATGCCCCCTTTTTCCTCGATCTCAATGAGAAAAGTGAGTGCGCCAATGGTGGCAGAATGGTGATCGCCACTATGATTGAGGCAATGAGCGCAAAAGTTTTGGTGAATGCCAATGGCCTGAATAATTTTCCTTCTGCAGCTTCCATTGTAAATACTGGCAAAAAACTGATGATGGTTGTAGCCACAGCCGTGATGACGGCTGAAGCCACTTCGACTGATGCCTCATAGATTGTTGTAAACAAAGTTTCTCCTGGCGGAGCTTCTTTGATCCGGTTCACCATACTTTCTGTCATGACAATTCCCATATCCACCATTGTTCCGATCGCAATGGCAATTCCCGATAATGCCACAATATTGGCATCAACCCCAAATGACTTCATTGCAATAAAACACATTAATACTGCTACCGGCAATGAACCTGACACCAGGATGGACGACTTCAAGTTGAACAGCATGAGAATAACGACAATGATGGTGATCAGGATCTCCAGAGTCAGGGCCTCCTGAAGGGTGCCGATCGTTTCATTGATCAGTTGTGTTCTGTCGTAAAAAGGAATAATCCGCACACTGGATTCCGTGCCATCAGCAAGGGTTTTTGAAGGCAGGCCGGGACTGATCTCATCAATCTTTTTCTTCACGTTGTCTATAACAGCAAGCGGATTCGAGCCATAACGGGCGACAACGACGCCTCCAACGGCTTCGGCGCCCGATTTGTCAAGAATGCCGCGTCGGCTGGCAGGGCCCAGGCTGACTTTCGCCAGATCTCGTATTCTGATAGGGACATTGTCATTTGCTGTCACGACACTCTCTTCAATATCCTCTACTGCTCTGACATACCCCAGTCCCCTCACAAAATACTCAGCCATATTGATCTCGATCGTCTGAGCACCGATATCCAGGTTGCTTTCACGAATCGCAGACATTACTTCCTCAAGTGAGATATCATAGCTTTTCAATTTCTCGGGATCGACATCCACCTGGTATTCCTTTACAAAACCGCCAATGGATGCCACTTCAGATACACCTTCAGCTGAAGACAAACCATAACGCACATAAAAGTCCTGAATTGTTCTCAGTTCTTGAAGGTCCCAACCACCCGTGGGATGGCCATCCCTGTCCCGACCTTCCAGTGTATACCAGAATATTTGCCCAAGAGCTGTCGCATCAGGGCCGAGCATGGGCTGAACATTATCTGGCAAGGTATTAGGAGGCAGAGCATTTAATTTTTCCAAAATTCTGCTGCGACTCCAGTAAAATTCAACATCATCGGAAAATATGATGTAGATGCTTGAAAATCCAAACATGGAATTACTTCGAATGCTCTTAACACCAGGTATTCCGAGCAGTGCGCTTGTCAAAGGATAGGTGATTTGGTCTTCCACATCCTGCGGAGATCTGCCTTTCCATTGTGTGAAAACAATTTGTTGGTTTTCTCCAATATCGGGAATGGCATCCACAGACACCGGGTTTCTCGGCAAATGCTCAAAGCCAAAATCAAAAGGAGCATTGGACAAGCCCCAACCGATAAAAAGTAAAAGGAGTAGCCAGGCGACGACTTTATTTTCCAGGAAGAATTTAATGACTTGATTTAGCATAGTGTGTCTTTCAATTTGATCAAAACAACAACTACCCTACTGTGTCAGTGGACAGCGGGTAAAATAGAGTCTTAAAACTATGCTAATTCAGGAATGACTGGTGCAGGATATGCCTTATTTTAGGCACCTGGGGTGGCTTATAAAGGTTGTGTACCTGGGGCGAACCCCTGGTCTGATCAACTGCAATCCTAAGGCCTGGCTCAATCGCCGAATTGAAATCATCATGGTAATCCGACAGATCACATTCAGTCATCAGAACAATATCCAGATCGAGACCATTTACAAACAGGTTTTGGTTGGAACAACATCCCTTATCACAAGCGCCATCAAAAGATGCACTTGGGACACATGAACCTTTTCTCTTACCGCAATGACTATTCAGGTCAGCAAGGGCAACCTTATGACAGGATTCCGCTTTTCCATTAATGCTCAGATTCACAAGATGGTTCTGGCAAAAATGCAGATCTATGGCGTAATGGGTCGTTGAACACAACACCAGAACAGCCATGACAATTGAAATAGTCCTATGTATGCTTGTTGCAGGCATCGTTGTGTAAAGATAGAACAAAATAATCTACTGAATTTTGTTTTTCACAGCAACAGCTATTTTGGAATCGGCTGTTCCGTTATATATATACAACTTGATTCGGAATTGAACAAGTCCTTCTACAAAACAGACCTCATTCACCTCATCCAACTTTTAATAATCTTTATTCGGATGGATAAGGTAGGTGTCACTCCTGTCAATTAACTTGCATGGTCTCGACTTGTGAAATATTGCTTGTCTGTCGGCATATGTAAAAACTGGCCATGAATTTTTGTGGGAACAAGATGGTTATCGAGTTTAATGTCAACTTAAAATAAACGAAAGTTTTGTATTTTGGAGAATATCAATTGCTTCTGTTATCAATCATGAATCGATTTACCGTAAAATCACGTTGTTTCATAACCTTCACCATCTTGTTAATTTTATTCTGTGAAACTGGGATGGCACAAACGATCGTCACTGATCGTCCGGATCAGACGGAAAGTGCCTTGTGTGTACCTAAAGGCAGTTTACAAGTGGAATCTGGTCTTTTATTTGAATTTTTCGACTCAGACCTGGAATCTATAAATTCCAGTCTCCTTCCGACGACACTATTACGTTTTGGACTGTTTAATGCCGTTGAGCTCAGACTTGTCGCTGAAGTCGTCCGAATAAAACAACACTCAGATCGCTCAGATTTGTGGGGCATGACCGATATGGAGATAGGTGCCAAAATACATCTGTTTCAATTTGATAAAGCGGATACTGATATCGCGTTATTGACTCATGTCAGCCTTTCATCCGGCACCGCATTTAACTCAGATGACGAAAACCGGATAACCCCAAAAGTCCTGGTTTCTCACGCGCTCAACAATAATATTTCAGTAAGTTACAACCTGGGATATTCAAAAGCCGGAGATGCAGAAGGAGACCTCCTGTACACTCTCGCAGTGGGCAAAGGGATAGGATCGAAATCCGGGGTGTTTATTGAAACATACGGCGAGGTTGTCGAGATGGATACTCATCTTTCCTATTTCAATGCTGGATTCACTTATCTGCTTTCGGACAATACACAATTGGACATGTCTTTTGGTACGGGCATCAACCACGATTATAATTTCTTTTCTTTTGGCGGGAGTTTCCTTTTCAGCAAATAGTGAGGAGCATCGATTTTCGAAAAAATTTTTGGACCTGATCTTAATCAATATCCTGGGTGATTATGATCACAATTGGATTCAATACCTGACATTATATTTATGCCAACGAATAA
>JBFKJL010000092.1:0-8485 GCA_041631795.1 Saprospiraceae bacterium
CTATCCTTGATGGCCATATTCCCAATAATTATAATGCAGCCTATGAATACATGCTCAGGGAAGGGGAGCGCCTTGGTCTTGAAAAAGCCTAGAATTCGACTTTCAGCCTGCCCCTGATCGACAGGCCTTTCCGGCCAAAAAGGGCGTCAATGTTTGGATTTTCAAGGTAATTGGCCCTTTGGATCAGGTCAAAACGGAGGAACCTGAAGACATTGTAAATACCGACACCGTACTCGATATATGGCCTGTCATCAAACGCATACGTCGTCTGGGTGCCGTTGGCATTATTAGAAAACTGGATCAGTTCCGGATTCAGATTGGGATTATTGGTATCGTCCAGGTCGCCATAAACCATTTTAAAGGTTATCACCTCTTTAAGGCCCAACCTTTTCCAAAGCGGTATCCTGTTGAAGACAAAGCCGTCAAAGAAATGCTCATAATTGACACGCACGTATTTGTCAGCAGTGAATTCCAGGAAGTTCATCATATTGAATGATGTCGGTTGATATGAATAGGATTGGTTTGCCTGGGGTATGTATAAAAGGAGGTAAGGCAGATTTTTTCCCCAGATCCTGCCGGCTTCCACATCAAACCTGGACCGTCCGACAATGGACATGGGTATGCGCTTTTTAAGCCTGATGCTGACACGGTTGTACGTATAATCTCCACCAAGCAGGTTTTTGATACCAAGCCCGTAAGTCAGCTGTACGACGGGTGAGTAGCTAATAATGGGCGTTCTCCTGGTACGCCCCTGGATAAATCCCGTGTTTGGTGCGTACTCTGCCGCAATATTGAATTCGCTGGATGTGATATCAGGAACAGCTGCTGGTTCTCCATCAACAAGGGCAGTAAACTCAAGGCTGCCGTAAGGTCTTTTAGTCTGGTGTTCAAAACCGACCCTGATGAATCCCACGTCATTGTCGCGGAAGTAGTCAAGATTGTACGTGGAATTAAAGAGCATCTTGTTGGCCTCACCCCGCCTGAACGAAGTCAGGAAGTTATCGTTTTCGATAAACTCGAATTTCTGACCAGGAAAGACGACATCGTGCCTGTAGGAACCCATTACGTAGTGTTTTGGATTTTCGCGATAATCCTCAGTAAAAGAATACATGAGACTGGCGCTGTATTTCCAGGCTTTGTCTTTCAGGCCATAGGAGGCATAGCCGGCACCCTGCCACCTTTGAGACCACCCGTGACTTGTCTCAAATCCCATTCTGAAACGCCAGCCTTCGATGTCGTTCTTACTCAAAAAGTAGGCGATTTTACCCAGATCAACTGGCCCTGCCGGAATGAATCCTGTGGTGATGATCTTTGTGAATTTGACGATATTCTTGTAAGCGGGAACTGTTTTAAGCGTGTCGATCATTTTATACAGCTCGTTCTCCTTTTCGGATAAATGACTGATCCTGTTGGCTTTCCAAAAGGACTCGGGTTTTTCATAGGCATCCTCATCTGTAATGACCTCTTCAATACCGCCGTAAACAGATTCATCGGGAGGCGGATCAAAGTTATAATTGTCGTATGTGATCTCCCGGGTGGCATAGAAACCGAGACTGCCTTCAGACAGGGCAATATCCAGGGTGATAATGTCTTTGGTCGTGACATAGACCGAGTCTCTTTCATCAAATTCCAGAACAACCTTGACATCGCGAACAAAATTCATATTGATGTCTTTGGTCACGGATAATTCCGCTTTTAATATGGTATATCTGCCGTCGTTCGACACGAAAAGATCCCCTGTAAAACCAATGAATGTCGTGTTCCTGGGAATAAAAGCCAGGTGGATGGCTTCTTTGTTATCGACCACGGTCGTATCTATGATATAGAACCTGTAGTAATTCAAGGCCCAGGGAGCAAGGGGGCTCAGGAACTGGTTGTCAAGAAGTGTGATATTATTGTCATAAATATTGACATCCTGGTAGAGGAGATCCACAATGCTGCTGATGCTTTTTTCATCGAGGGCCTCATCAAATGAAGTCATTTTGACGGCCTTTCTTTTTTCCTTTTTGACCTGGGGGTTTTTCCTGTAGTGCACCGAAGAGAGAATTTCGCGAATGTACATGGGGAGAAATATCCTGCCATTGACGCTGGAGGTGTCCAGGTAATTCCACAGGAACTCGAAATTTCTAAAGATCTTGCGGTCTTTGAATTCCTCTGTGATATTGTTCAGGTCAAGTTCCAGTTTCTCGTGTTTGTCGAAATTGTAGAAGTCCTGTCCCGCGAGGCTGTTCCGATCCTTGTTTTCGATGACTTTACGCATCAATTCGACCGCAGGATTATCTTTTTTTCTGTACTTCCCTTTTTTAGCCCGGATTTCTACGGATTCCATAACGACCCCTTCTTCCCGAAGAAAAAAGTCTATTGTTTGCTTCTCTTCTGCTTGCACTATTTTTGACTGCGGGATATAGCTGAGAAAGGATGCGACGAGGGTGTCAGAAGGATAGCGGGTTTTGATCATGTATTTCCCATCCAGGTCAGTGGTTGCACCAACATAGGTACCCATGAAGTAGACATCGACAAATGGCAGGGGCTTCTTGTTGTACGCATCATAGACAGTACCCGAAACAGTTGTGACCTTTTGTGCAGAAGCACAAACGGTCAACAGGAGACCCACAATTGTTAAAATGAATAATCTCATCCTTGTTATTGATACTTCGTTTTTTGGCGTCAAAATCAGATGTAATACAAACCCTTGTATTTTCTTATTTATTTTGTCAGGTGCAAAAATAACTTGTTTCTGTTTATAAATGTTTTGAATGAATAAATGTTTTCTTCTAATCGATCAATGTCACCCCTTCCTCGTTGGGCATATTGGGGAATCAGACAATCGATCTGGTACAGATGACTTTGATGCCTGCAATTTTCCGGAAATACGGTAAAACGTTGTGTAATCTCAATCACATCCCTGTTGTTTACTGACAAGAATGTCTCTTGTGATATTGAGAGGGCAAAAAATATTCATGAACCGCGTGTAACCCGCATGTAACTCAGTTGTAACTGTCAAGATTTACATTTGAGCTATTAAATGTTAAAATAGTTTTGAATCATAAATTTTAATACAATGGCTACAAAAAAAAAGCAATAATGAAAATCTTGTTCTTCAAAGCATCGACATGCTGAGGAAGAATGTGAAAAATTTGAATGAGGATGCGTTATACCTCGCCGAAAACCTGGTCAATGTCTCAGTTGCAGCAGGTTCAAAATGGCAGAAAGTTTTGGCCAAGTCCCTGAATGTGGGTACAGACATGTTGGAAAGACAACAGGACCTCGCTTTGAATACTGTGGAAACAGTGGCCAAACAAGTGTCAACTGGCAACAAAAGGATACGGAAATTGATCCAGGTTGATCCCCAATTCAAGATCAAATGGCCGGGCAAGAAGATAACCACGCCATCCATCAAAGGCAAGGTTAAAGCTGCGGTAAAGAAAACCACTGGATCAGCAACCATTGATATGAAAAACCTGAAAACGATCACAGGGGTTGGGCCAAAGATTGAATCAATGCTCAATGAATTCGGCATCAAAACAATTGAACAATTGGCAAAGGCTGATTTGAAAGATCTTAGAAGGATCCTTGACAAAGCTGGACCAAGGTTTAAAATGCACAACCCGGCTTTGTGGAAAAAGCAAGCCAATTTAGTTCTGAAAGGACAACAGAATTAATCGAACAATTGTAATAATTTCTCATTATCAAAATTGACAAAAATGACAACTAAAAGAAATACAAGAAAAACTGAAAATAAAAAAGTTGATTTTTCAGATACATTCACATCCATCAAGGACACAGCCAATGAAGTGATCGAAGATGTTATGGAGAATAGTCAGGCCATCGCTGACAAGGCGATCAAGCCGGTCAAATCAGTCTACACCAATACTTATAAAAGCGTTGCTGATGCAGTGACGGCTAAGGCCATCATCAAAACGACTAAAAAAGTAAACAATTATGCCCTGGAGATTGCCTATGAAATAGTCGATGATCTTGCTGTCACGAGTGAGAAATGGCATAATGTTGTAGAAAAGGCAGTAAAAGGCGGACTCAAACTCGCCAGCAAACAACAAGATATCGTCTTTGACACCCTGGAAACGCTCAAAGGGCAGTTTTCCAAAAATGGCGCAAGATTGAAAAAATTGTTTTCCAACAACTAGAGAATGTTTTAGGACAACAAGGGGAAAAGGCGGGCAGAGCGATTAGCCTGTCTTTTCTCCACATTTGATGTAAAAAATGGATAAAATCACAGTTTCCCACGTTATTCAAAACGCCGCTCCGGCCAGCAGGATAATATTCAAAACCGGCAAAGGCATATTTCGCACATGGATTCAGACCTCGAGAAAGATCGCAGGCATGTACAAGCAAGCAGGCACCGATATGTTCAATGAGGGCAAAGGCTTGATAAAAGATACTGTTAAAGTGACAGTTAAAAGTCAAAAAGAGATCCTGGAATCGTCAGGCGAAGCGTTCAAGGATATTTTGCGAATAATGAAGGAAGATGGCACCCAGAAAATAAAGTCCAAAAGCCGGAAAAAAGATCAAAGGAAAGACACAAGGGAAAATGTGACGATTGATGATATGTTATCATAGATAACCACCCCTTTAGCTTCCCATCTGCAAATACAAAATCCAAGTCTCGTAAAATCCTCCCCAAGTCAAAAGGTTTCCATTGAAGAAATGCTGGACTAGTCTTGAGTTTCGAGTATTAAGTATTTTAGTAAAGAGAGAAGAGTCCTGATAAAATAGAGTTTGTCAGGGATACAGCTTTCAGCTTTGAGTATATTATCTTCATACCCTATATTGTCGCTTATGATCACACTGAATTCGACAGACTGGGGTATTATCATTGGCTTTTTTGCTGTATCCATAGCCATTGGGCTCTACAGTGCCAGGAAATCCGGTAAAAGCAGTGCAGAATTCTTTCTTTCAGGCCGCAATATGCCCTGGTGGCTATTGGGTATTTCCATGGTGGCCACCACGTTTTCTGCCGACACGCCCAATCTCGTGACCGATATCGTCCGAAAGAACGGGGTGTCGGGCAACTGGGTGTGGTGGGCATTCCTACTCACGGGTATGCTGACTGTCTTTGTCTATGCAAAACTTTGGCGACGCACAGGTTTTCTCACGGACCTCGAATTTTATGAGGCGCGGTACAGTGGAGCAGGAGCCCGTTTCCTACGGGTTTTCAGGGCCTTTTATCTCGGGGTGATCTTCAATGTTCTGGTGATGGCCACTGTGTGCCTGGCAGGCATCAAGATCGGAAGCGTCCTTCTGGGGTTGACCCCGGTCCAAACGATTCTCGTTGCATCATTGGTCACGGTGGTGTATTCAGCGATCGGTGGACTGCGCGGAATCATCCTCACTGATCTTTTCCAGTTTACGCTGGCCATGGTGGGCACAGTATGGGCTGCCGTCTATATTGTTAATCTCCCGGCGGTTGGCGGCCTTGAAGCCCTGCTTGCCCATGAAAATGTGGCGGGGAAACTGTCCCTGATTCCAGACTGGAATGACAAGGACCTTTTTTACGCCTTGTTCCTGATCCCGCTCACCGTCCAGTGGTGGGCGACATATTACCCGGGAGCGGAGCCGGGCGGTGGCGGCTACATCGCTCAACGTATGCTGGCGGCGAAGAGTGAAAATCACGCGATGTCTGCCACTATGTTGTTCAATGTGGCGCATTATGCCTTGAGACCCTGGCCGTGGATCATCATAGCCCTGGCATCCCTTGTCGTCTTCCCGGATTTTCAGTCGATCGTGTCCCGTTTCCCGCATATTGAAGCGGAGATCATCAACGATGACCTGGCGTATTCGGCGATGCTGACTTTCCTGCCGAATGGTCTATTAGGAATAGTCACGGCCTCACTGATAGCAGCATTTATGTCTACGATTTCGACGCATCTCAACTGGGGTGCTTCCTATATTACGAATGACATTTATAAACGGGTCTTAGCGCCGTCAGCCACAGAGCAGGAGATGGTTCGTTTTGGACGCCTGTCCACCATTGGGCTGATGATCCTATCCGGTATTCTTGCCTTGTATCTCCAGAATGCACTTAAAGCATTCAACATCATCCGTTTGATCGGGGCCGGTACCGGACTGATATTCATTCTTCGATGGTTTTGGTGGCGCATCAACGCCTACAGCGAGATCTCTGCTATGGTCGCATCCTTCCTGGTTGCTATTTATTTTGCGAATTTCTATACCGGTGATCTGGCGACATACCAAAAACTACTCGTCAATGTTGTGGCCACAACCTTGGTTTGGCTGGCGTTTACATTTTTTGCTCCAGGAACAGAAAAACAACAGCTCGAAACTTTTTATCTGAGGATAAAACCCTTCAGATGGGGATGGCAGCCTGTTGCGGATCGCGTGACAAGTCAGGGAGATTATACGACGGAGTCTTCTTTGATAAAAGAGTTACTGGCGATGGCGCTGGGTGTGGCAGTAGTCTATGGGGCACTCTTCGCCTTTGGATTCCTGATCTACGGAAAGTTGAATCCCGCTCTCATAGCCTTTGGTATTGTGGTTGTTGCCGGCCTATCCCTTAAACAGTTGTGGCCAGCTGTCAGCGGAGCAGAGAAGCTTTAAACCCCGGTGTCATGTAGGCCTGGATATTCCCCTCATTGTCGCTGTAGTACAAGGCGACATCAATGCCGGAAATCTTCTCCATTAATGCCTTGCTCCGTTCCATACCCATCACCATAAAGGCCGTCGCATAACCATCAGCGAGGATACAGGATGGTGCAAGGACAGATACACCGAGCAATTCATTCATTTCCGGATAACCAGTAAAGGGATTGATCTCGTGGCCATACATTTTTTCGCCGACCGTGTAATAATTCCTGTAATTGCCTGATGAAGCCATGGCAATATTGTCAAGATTGATGACATTCTGGAAATCTGTAGGCAGGGCTTCAGGTTTAGGTGTACTGATCCCGATGCGCCATGCTTGTCCTGAGGTGTTCTTTCCCTTTGCACGCACTTCACCACCAATTTCAACCATATAGTTTGCACATCCTTTTTTTTCCAGGAATTGGCAGATCTGATCTACGCCATATCCCTTGGCGATGCCGCCAAAATCGATGTTGACAGCTGTGTCTTTCCTGATATAGATCTCTCCATTCAGTGTATCGAAAACAATTTTATCCATACCCACATAATTTCTTCGCCTTGTGACCTCTATGCTATCGACATAGGTGACAGCGACCTTTTTTTCATATCCAAAACCCCAGTAATTGACAAGAGGCATGACAGTGGGATCGAAATAGCCTTCTGAATGGCGATGGACTTCCAGAGATGTCATGAGATTGGTCAGGAAGTGGGTATCGCTGCTGATAACCTCTATTTCATTGCGATTCACACGGGAGACAAAAGACGAATCAATATAGTTTGATACAGAATTATTGATATCGACCAAAAGGCTGTCAATGTTATTTTTCCAGTTCAGGGGTGTAGGTGTGGCATAAGTGATATTATACGTTGTCCCCATGGTGCGACCTTCAATCCTGTGGTACGCCAGATCTTGCTGGACTGCGGTGGTACAGCCCCAAAGCATCCCCAACAGGAGAAATGCGTATTTAAACATACAGTAAGCCTTAGTCGAAAAGATTGCTGTATTCCGAATTGCCGCCTTCGAGCTCCCTGAACTGGATATCTTTTTGTTCGACATTCAGATCGAGAACTTCATCAGCTTTTTCCTGTCCCCCGAGCAGCATGAGGGTGCTCTGCTTTTCGTATTCCTCGAGCATTTTCAGTCCTTTTTCTTCGAAAATCCCGTTCTGGAGATCAATGGAATTCATGAAATCCGAAGACATCTCCATGAAGCGTTCCATTTCGCCGACCTTATTGGCGACATCATCGGCGATGCCTTCCATAGCCGCATCGAAAAGGGCACGCTTATCCGGATCGCCTTTGATGATGCTCATCGCGGACTTCATGGCAGAGTGTGATGCCCTGATGGCCTTGCGTTCCTGCTCCTTGACCTTGACCTGGTCCTTGGTGTCTTCGAGCAAGATCTCGGAATTGCTGTACATCTTGGTCAGGACCCTGTACAAAATGGTCATCTTGTTGTGGAGCTGGATGTATTTCTGGTTCGTATCCTTGAGGCGTGCTGCCTTTCTTGTAGACAGGACCAGTTGTTTTTCATTGGACATTTTTTTGGCCTGGCGTGCGATTGCGAGATTTTTCTCAATCTCTTCATTGTTGGAGTTGACCATATTCTTCAGTTTCCGCATCTGGCCCTTCAGGTTGCCGATTTGTTTGCCCATTTTTTTGAGGTTGTCCTCAAGGTCTGAAATGTAGTTTTTCAGGATACCTATGGGATCGATGGTCACAAAGAGCCCGGTGAGCTTGCGCATGATGCTTTGATACATGTAGCTTACTAGGGTTCGGGTGCGTGGATCCAATGCCACATATATGATGGCACCGAGTACAAGCAGGCTGACAACAATGCCAATTGTTGTTTGTACGAAAGCCAATATAGCAGCGCCAAATGAAA
>JBFKJL010000093.1:0-8468 GCA_041631795.1 Saprospiraceae bacterium
CTCCATGGGAAATTGAAGATGCCCAAAGGGAGGACATCACCATTTCCAACAATATGCCTCCGAAAGAATTTGTCATTGAGAATGGCAAACTTAAAGGCGTTCTTTTCGGGAAGGTCAGGGCAGAGTATGATGAAAGTGGAAGGCGACGATTGATTCCTACAGGAGAGCCCGATGTATTCATCGAAGCCGATGACGTCATCATTGCGATAGGCCAGGACAATGCATTCCCGTGGATAGAAAGAGATCTGGGCATTGAATTCGGCAAATGGGACCTGCCTGTTTTGGACAAAACAACATTCCAGTCCACATTGCCAAAAGTCTTTTTTGGAGGAGATGCGGCATTTGGACCCGAAAATATCATAACTGCAGTTGCACATGGTCACCAGGCTGCCATATCCATACACAAGTTTTGCCACAACGAAGACCTTTATGAAAGACTTGCGCCCGGCGTGACCATCACGCGCACAAAAATGGGGATCCACGAATGGATGTACGATTCGGAGGTTGTCTCGGATAAACGGTATGACGTCCCCCATGCTGACAAGTTCATATCGTTATCAGACAGATACCTTGAGGTCGAATTGGGTTTCAATGAGGACATGGGATTTAAAGAAGCGCAAAGATGCCTCAATTGTGATATTCAAACGGTCTTTGAAGAGTTGAAATGCATTGAATGCGATGCCTGCGTGGATGTGTGTCCAACGTCTTGTATATCATTCGTTCAAAACGGTGATGAAGCTGACCTGCGTGCCAGGCTCCTTGTGCCGGCAATGAATCTTTCCCAGGATATCTATGTGTCAGACACTTTGCCGACGACCAGGGTCATGGTCAAGGATGAGAATGTGTGCCTGCATTGCGGATTGTGCGCGGAGCGCTGTCCCACGGCAGCATGGGATATGAAGAAGTATTTGTATAATGTCACAAAAGCAACAGAGGTATGTCGGGATCCAGTGGTTGCGTGAATGATTTTGTCATTCGATTTGCAAATGTAAACGGGACAGGTTCTGCAAGCGCAAATTTCACTTTTGCCAAGTCCTTGTTCCGAATGGGTATACCCATCGCACCAAAGAATATTTTCCCCTCAAACATCCAGGGATTGCCAACATGGTACGAGGTCAGGGTCAATGCGGATGGCTATCTTGGGAGGAGAGACGGCATTGATATCCTGGTAGCAGTCAATCCCCAGAGCCTCATGAAAGATGTGGAAAGTGTGCGACCCGGTGGATACCTCATATATGACAGCTCGAAACCCTTGCACCGCGCTTATGTCCGCGAGGATCTGAATTATATCGGGATCCCCATGATGAAGTTGAGCATGTCCCGCTTCGAAAATCCACGGCAGCAACAACTTTTCAAGAATATTATTTATGTCGGAGGCCTTGCCGCGCTCCTTGATATCGACCTCGACGTGATCAAGGATATCATCAGGGAACAATTCTCAAAAAAACAAAAGCTGATTGAGCCCAATTTCGACGCTCTCCATCTCGGTTTTGACTTCTGTGAGAAGCACTATTCGTGTCCACTTGACATCAGGGTCAGACGCATCGACAAGGTCGGAGACAAGATAATTATTGACGGTAACACTGCCACTGCGCTCGGCCTCCTGTATGGCGGTGCCTCAGTTGCTGCCTGGTATCCCATTACGCCATCCACTTCCGTGGCCAAGGCGTTTTCGGATTACAGCAAGAAATTCAGGAAAGATCCTGAAACAGGTAAAAATAATGTTGCCATCATCCAGGCAGAGGACGAACTCGCAGCTATTGGCATGGTGATCGGAGCGAGTTGGAATGGGGCAAGGGCCTTCACAGCCACTTCAGGCGCGGGGATATCGCTGATGAATGAATTCATAGGGCTGGCCTATTTCGCCGAGATCCCTGTTACCCTTGTCAATGTCCAGCGAGGAGGGCCTTCTACGGGGATGCCGACCCGGACCCAACAAGCCGATGTACTTTCATGTGCTTATGCATCGCATGGCGATACCAAACATCCCATGCTTTTTCCAAGTACACCCAAGGAGTGTTTCGACCTTGCTGCCCTGGCTCTTGACCTGGCTGATCAGCTTCAAACAGTTATTTTCCTTATGTCTGATCTCGATCTGGGCATGAATGATCATCTTTCCGAAAAATTGGAATGGGATAAGGACAGAAAATATAAAAAGGGAAAAGTCTTAACGGCCGAACAATTGGAAAAGATTGAAGACTGGGGGCGTTACCTTGACATTGACGGTGACGGCGTGCCTTACAGGACAATCCCAGGTACCCATCCGACGATGGGCTCATACTTCACAAGAGGAACATCAAAGGATGAATATGCAAAGTATTCTGAATCCGGCGAGGTATATGTCAGGAATGTCAAGCGCCTTGCCCGTAAATGGGAGACGGCCAAGCAGCTCGTTCCGAAACCTGTCCAGCGCGGTCATGGCTCGGACTTCGGCATGATCGTTTTTGGCACGACCACATATGCGGCTATCGAAGCGCTCAAAATGCTTGAGAATGAAGATATTTATATCGATGCCCTGCGTTTAAAGGCCTTCCCATTCAGCGATGAGGTGAGATCTTTTGTTGACCAGCATTCCATCATCTTTGTTGTTGAACAAAACAGGGACGGCCAAATGAGATCCTTATTGATCAACGAATTGAATGTGCCTCCATCGAAGTTCCTCTCTGTCCTGAACTATGACGGAACACCTATTTCCGCCGACTATATTTTCAACTGTGTCTCTACTGAAATGAGTCATAAAAATCAATTGTCCACATGAGTTTTGTGAAACCCAAATTCAGCCACCCGGATATCCGCCCCAATAAGGTGGGCTACCGGAAAGTCGACTATGAAGGCGTCATCTCAACATTATGTGCCGGGTGCGGTCATGATTCGATCAGTGGGGCCATTGTTCAGGCCTGTTACGAAATGTCAGTAGAGCCCCACAGGCTGGCCAAACTTTCTGGCATTGGATGTTCCTCCAAAACGCCCACTTATTTCCTGAGTAATTCTCATGGATTCAATTCTGTCCACGGCAGGATGCCTTCCATTGCAACCGGCGCCAACCTCGCCAATAAAGACCTCGTTTATCTCGGTGTATCCGGTGACGGCGATTCAGCTTCCATCGGCATGGGTCAATTTGTTCATGTCATCAGGCGCAATCTGAACATGACCTACATTGTCATGAATAATGGATGTTATGGACTCACAAAAGGGCAGGATTCGGCTACAGCGGACTTGGGATCGATCAGTAAAACGGGAGCTGCAAATCATTACATGCCAATTGATATGGTTGGGATGGCCATTGAGCTGGGCGCCAGTTTTGTTGCGAAGAGTTTCTCAGGAGATAAAACCCAGCTTGTGCCGCTGATCAAGGCTGCTTTGTCCCATAACGGATTTGCACTTTTGGACATTTTATCCCCTTGTGTGACATTCAATAACAATGCGGGGTCAACGAAATCCTACTCTTTTATCCGGGATTATCATGAAGCCACAGCCACTGTAGATTTTGTGCCACCCATGGAAGAGATCAAAGCTGATTACGATCCAGGGGAAAGCATTGAAGTCAAATTGCACGACAATTCAAAAATCAGGCTTCAAAAGATTGCGCCTGGGTGGAATCCCTATGACAGGGAATCCGTCCGAAGGAAGCTGGCCAATGCGAAGGAAACCGGGAAAATCGTAACCGGTCTTCTTTACATTAATCAAGACAGCATGGATTTGCATGATTTGCTCAATACAACAGATACACCGTTGAATCAATTAAACGAAAAGGAATTGTGTCCTGGGGCAGATACGCTCAAAAAGATAAATGAAGGATTCAGATAGGTTCATTCTTTGCCCAATGCTTCGATCTTTGACCTGATGTCAAGGATCCTGGCCTCGTATTCAGCCACACTTTTTTCCAGGCTGAATTTTATATTGGGATCAACAGCCAGCAGGGCTTCATTTCGAAAATGCTCAAGCTTTTCAAGCAATAATTTTTCTGTGTTACGCAAACCGCTGATTTCCAGATCACTAATATCTTTCTTGTCGATGGTCGTTGCATTTTCTTTCGGTGTAGAGATGGCATGCTTGTATTTGGCTTGAAATAGATCGAGTAACCCCAGGATTCGGGCATTGAGCTGGGCATTTTGAATGCTGATTTCACTGCTGCGTAAAACACCTGTGAGCTTCTGGTTTTCAAAAGCGGAATTATCAGCTGAGATCAATAGAATTTGGTTTCTGAAAGTACTGTCATCTTTCGACTCAAGGAAGTCCGACAACTTATCAAGGGCAGCTTTCCTGTTGCCCATAACAACTTGTTCCTGTAATTCTTTGATAAAACTCATAGTACCAAATACATGGTTTACGGAATCACGTAAACATAAAATGTTTCTTTCTTAGAGGCCAGTGATAAGTTCCTCCCTGCACCTTTCTGAATTGGCACATCATATCCCAGTTTATTAAGCTCATCTGATATGGCCTGTGCGACAGATTCATTTTCATCCACATAATAGAAAAGGGCGGATTCCTTCTGATTGTCTTCATTCCTCCTGTGATAGGTGATTGTATAATATTGCTGTTTCAAGGCAAAAATAACGTCATCGTGATCTGATTGTTTCAGTCTCGTCATCACTGTCAACACATATTTGAGATTTTTTGTATTGGCCTGGCTACCGCCATTGATGCAGCAACTGTCTAATTCGGTCTGGAGTTCATTGATCACTAAAGCGGAAGCCTCTGCCTGGGCAACCTTGTCATTTTTTTCTACTTCCAATTGAGCGAAGAGGGTATCCTGTGCGATTTTGGCTTTTTCAAGCTGTTCGTAATTATTCTGTAATGCAATATCTTTTTTGATGTTTTCGCTAAAAAAATAAGCTGAGGCACCAATGCCTATGATCATGAATAAAGTAGAGATGATTGCAATGATTTTATAGACCATTTCAAAAGGTTTTAGATTATCCGAATTTTCTTAATAAAACAAAAATAACCGGTGGTAGGATCAATCCTAAAATGCACAGAACGTACAAGACGACTTCAGCACCATTGATCACGAAAAATACCGTTCCTGCGATTGAAGCAACAAATAGGAGCAATGAGAGCACTTTAAAGATCCTTGTGAGCAGTAAATCAAACGGGTCTTCTTTTTTATCAATCTTTTCATGGACCTTCCGTTTGATCTTGAGGCTTGTTTCTGCAGGAATTCGTTCGATCAGATCGAGGATCCTTGTGTTCAGGTTTCTCAAGGCGATCTGGTCATCTTCGACACTCATCGTTCCGGAGATGCGCCTGGTATTATAATTGTTCCATTCTGATGACAGCATGAGAATATGCTTTCGCAATTGCTTATCCTCAGTATTGTCTGCAATTTCCAATAGTGAATCAAATACCTTTTCCTTCTTATTGGCCTTAAACAGGTTGTGCAATTCAACCAGATCAGGAATTCTTCTTTGAGGGTCTGACATTGGGAAAAATAGATTATTTTCAAAATATTGGACAATATAATGAAATTCCGTTCTCTTTTAATAATAGAAATCCAATCCTTGATTTTCTAGGAGGAAATCAATAGTGACCAAAATATCTTCTCAGGAACCACTCAGAAGCAAGCAAGAAAAGAACGATGAGAAGAATCCATGAAACATTCAGCAAGGATTTTGTTTCCGTTCGCTGGTATAAAACAGGCCTGATAAAATTATTGGCCTGGATACTATCTGGGATCGCTCCGATCTGGTCCTCGTAAAAAAGCATGCCATTATACTTCTGGCTCAATGCAAAGAGCAGGTCGTGTCGTGCTGTCAGGTCATATTGTTCTTTCTGAATGGACTGAACTAAAAAACTTCCTGAAGATTTGTATTCCTGCCCGGACAAGTTCGTCCTGCTGAAAAACTGGTAATTGCCTTCCGGAAATCGACCGACATTTAGATTATATGCATCTTGAACTTTAGAAAGGGTATAGGTAAAATCTTCTCCTTCAGAATTGCGGACGGTCAGAAAGGCTTCAGGGCCATTGACGAGTTGATAATTGTCATTGTATAACTGGGCATCAAATATGATGTCTTCATTCTCCTTGAATACATTGCGGTTCACATAGGCTCTAAACTTGCGCTTATCCTCCTTTTGGCTGACAAATTGGATCAATTTGTTGATCATCTCCCCGCTGTATTCTTGTGTGCCTTTCTGAGCATATTCAAAAAGCCGCCAACGCCAGTAACCTTCTCCCGTCAAAACAGCTTTTTTTGCTCTACCTGAAGAATTAACTGCAAGCAGGGGGAAGGTCGTTTCTACTGACCCGATTTTCTGGTAAAGAACTGTTTGCGATGCTGACCCAAGGGAATATTCCCCGAACGGACATTTTAAAGGCAGCATCTTTTCAATTTCATTTGGGAATGATTCTGAATAATTAAAAGCTGTGAAATTGTTATTGAAGATTGGCTGGACATCGTTCAGGCTGGAGGACTGTCCAGAGATGGAGAGGATATCCTGGACCTGATTGAAAGCTTGAACAGATACCTGGCCACCAAGTATAAATATAAGGGCCAGATTCTGGTTGCTGCTGGACGTGATCCAGTTGACGTCTGCATCAACTGAGGGCAGATTGTGCAGGATACACACATCATAAGCCGCCAATTGCGGCAAGGGATCACCCACCTTCCACGTTTCGGCTTCATAATTCTTGTTGCGATTGATGACCCTTTTCAAAGCACCAATATCGGGATGGGTGGCATTGGCGGCTATGAGGATCTTCTGGCGTCCATCAAGGACTTCCATATACAGGCTCTTATAATTGTTTTGTGTGGACAATTCATTGGCCACTCTGCCAACGATCACTTCGTATTTGACATTGCCAACCGTTTTGGCCTCAGCCTCAAATGCAAATGTTCTGAAATAATTATTCCTGTCAATCGTAAAACTCTGAGTGCCCACCTGGACTTTCCCGTCGACTTTAACTTCATTGATGGTCACCCGGCTTCTTTCACCCGTTCCATTGAATGCTTGTACATCCACTTCGATGATAAATTTGTCATTGAGGTAGGCAATCCTGTTGTGCAAAACATTTTTAATCAGGATGTCCTTCCTGACTGAGGTGTCACCCAGGGCAACGGTGTACACTGGCGCTTTGATATCCGCATCGATATACAATGGATTACGACCTTCATTGTAAATGCCGTCTGATGCAATGATGACTGCCCCGAGATTTTGATTGCTGAAATTATCTGCGATATATGTCATGACGGCAGACATGTTTGTCGACATGGATACTGTTGTATCCCTTATATCAGTTGTTATCTGTTCGCCAAAACCGATGCGCTGGATCTTATAATTTCCCTTGAGCTGATCTGATAAAATATCAAAGTTTTTAGCAACAGAGTCGGCTTTTTCGGGATTGACAAGCCTGACAGAGGAACTCCTGTCTTCTGCAATCAGGATCAAGGGATCTTCAGTCTGGGTGAAAAGGTTTTTAAAAACCGGACCCAGGAGAAAAAAGAGGATGCCAAATACAGCCAATGTTCGTATTATACCAAGCACTGCTGGAAGCCAGGGCCTTTCTTCGCCTATCTTTTTATTCCTCCAGTAGAGGAAAAGTCCATAGCCTAAAGCAATTACGCCTGCAAGGAGGAGGTAATAATCAGGATATGAAAGTTGAATTGTATCTCCCACAAAAATCAATTTCAAGTGCAAATATTAAAAATTATTTAATGTTTATACCTTTGAACTTAAAGTTCTCCAGCTTTCGTTCAGATAGTGTATTGAACAAAAGACAATTGACCATCAGACTAAACAATATAGAATGAAACGACTTTTCACATTTTGTAGTTGCATGATCTTTTCTGTTTTTTTATCTGCTTCCTACATTTTGATACCCATGGAGCATGATGTGCAGAAGGACCATCTCAAAGCCTATGGCATAACTTATTGGGTTTTGGATAATGGTGTGGAAGCCTACTGGCTGCTCAATTACCGTGGCGGCAGTTTTGCTTTTCCCCATAATGACATATTTGAGCGGGAATGCAAAACGAGGAATGTCAGTTACGAGATCATTCCCAATGTCAAATTTGCCCAGATCAGGGAAGAGATCAGTCATCCTGAACTCAACCAGGAAGTGATCAAGTTGGAAAAGCCGCCAAAGATTGCTGTTTACACCCCGGATTTTAATACCCGGGGGGAAAAGATCCAGCCCTGGGATGATGCTGTGACGCTCGTCCTGACATACGCTGAAATTCCTTATGAGACGGTTTACGACAGGGAAGTTCTGGAGGACAAGTTGGCCCAGTACGACTGGCTTCATCTACACCACGAAGACTTCACCGGTCAGTACGGGAAGTTCTACACGCTGCGATCGACGTCCTGGTACATCGAGCAGCAGCGACGCGCCGAAGAAACGGCTCGGCGCCACGGGTTCCGAAAGGTGAGCCAGCTCAAACTCGAAGTCGCGCAGACGATCAAGCAGTACGTCGCCGACGGCGGGTTCCTGTTTGCCATGTGCTCCGGAACGGACACGTTCGACA
>JBFKJL010000094.1:0-8352 GCA_041631795.1 Saprospiraceae bacterium
AAGGAAGGATCAACAGAAGCCATTAAAATTTACAGCCAACTACTGGAAAAATACCCTGATGACGTACAGTACAGGTGGCTGATCAATATCGGCTATATGACTCTTGGTGAATACCCGGATAAGGTGCCAGGCAAATGGCTCATCCCACCAGATACATTTAAGGCAGACTATGAAATGCCCGGATTTCACAACATTGCCATGGGCCTCGGCGTGGATGTCAACAATCTTTCAGGCGGTGTCGTTCTTGAAGATTTTAATAAAGATGGGTATCTCGATATCATGGCCTCTTCATGGGGCATGATGGACCAAATACGTTTATTCCTGAACAACGGAAAAGGGAGTTATACAGATTATACTGATCAGTCAGGGCTTACAGGGGAAACAGGCGGGTTAAACCTCCTTGTGACAGATTATAATAATGATGGACTTAAGGATGTCTACATCCTGAGAGGGGCATGGCGCGCCACAGCCAACCTGGGCATCATGCCCAACTCCCTTTTAAAAAACCTCGGCAATGGTAAATTCGCTGATGTCACTTTTGCTACCGGCATGTATACTGTGCGTCCAACACAAACAGGGGTATGGCTGGATTACAACAGCGATGGCCACATCGATTTGTTTGTTGGAAATGAAACAGCCGGGCCGGAAACATATCCCTGCCAGTTTTTCCATAACAATGGCGATGGCACTTTTTCAGAGATCAGCAACCAGTTGGGCCTGAATATTGTCGGCTATGTCAAGGGTGTCAATGCCGGGGATATCAATAACGACAATAGACCGGACATCTATATTTCCTTCCTCAACAGGCCGAATATTCTTTTACTGAATAAAGGTGGCACAGGTCCCGGGGACTGGAAATTTGAAAATATTGCACAAAATTCAGGCGTAGAAAAACCCATTGCCAGTTTCCCGGCCTGGTTCTTTGATTTCAATAATGACGGCTTTGATGATATCCTTGTCACAGCTTACGACAAGTTTGCCTATACCCACCAAAGCGGGCAGGTGGCCTCAGATTTTCTCGACCTTCCACTACTTACCGAACTACCAAAATTGTATAAAAACAACGGTGATATGACATTTGAAGATGTCACTGAAAAAATGAGATTTGACAAACCGGTTCACGCAATGGGTTGCAATTATGGCGACCTTGACAATGACGGCTTCCTGGATTTTTACCTCGGCACAGGAGCCCCGGCATTTGAAAGCATAGTGCCAAACCGAATGTTTCGAAACGCCGCTGGACAAATCCTCCAGGAAGTGACCACATCATCTATTTTTGGGAATATCCAAAAAGGACATGGCGTCGGTTTTGCCGATCTCGACAATGACGGGGACCAGGACATTTATACAGTCATGGGCGGTTCTGTGACAGGGGACAATTTTCAGAATTCCCTGTACCTTAACCCCGGATTCGGTAACGACTGGATCATCCTGGAACTGGAAGGCACCCGCGCTAATAAGGCCGCCATCGGTGCAAAAGTCAGGTTGACCATCAACAACAACGGCACTAAAAGATTTATTTACAACACGGTCAACTCAGGTGGCAGTTTTGGGTGCAACAGCCTGCAACTCGAAATAGGCCTTGGTCAAAACGCGACCATCGCCAATGTGGATATAAAATGGCCTAATGGGGATAACGTCTTCACAAACTATGGACCGCTTGTAAAAAACAGAAAATACACGATCATCGAAGGACAGGCACCCAAAATAGTAAATTATACATCCTTTGAATTCGATCTTTCGAAACAACACGATCATCACCACCACCATTAATCATCAGGGCACCTGGTGACTGTATTTAAAATTCATGAAGGCCGCCTTTCATTATCCTGTAATTATTTACGAACGTAACAGACGTCAGAGATGCAACCACTATCATCAATGTGTATCTTTCGATACGATGGGATGGTGTGATCTACCTTGAAATCCACGTGGTCCGCATCAATTTGTACAAAACAGGATGGTGTGATCAGCACGCGCATGTTGTCCACCAAAATTGTACGTTCAACGTGATAATGACCGGTCAGAATCGTGAACCTGGCATCAAACCCGTTTGCCAATGCCCTGAATTTGTCAATTTCATTAAAAGCATGTGTTGTGTCCATGTAGGGCACGCCGGCATAACACGGCGGGTGATGCATGGCGATGTATACCGTTTTATCGTTTGATTTTTCTATTTCCACGGTTAGCCAATTCCACTGCCTGTCAGACATTTGCCCGGTTGTAGTATCAAGAAATATAAACTGATGGCGACCCAAAGTTTTTGAAAAATAATGCTCGTTATCATGGACCGTTTTGGCACCAAAAAAGATCTGCGAAAGCATTCCAGGGTCATCGTGATTGCCTGAAATGACACTGAATGGGATGCCTGAATTGTCCAGATCTTCCCTAACCTGTTCATACACAGCTTTGACCGGGGCCTTGAAACAAATATCGCCCCCTACGATAATATGATCCGGCTGCCATTCCTTAATTTCGCCGATGACCGCGCGAAAGTTGTCGTATGTGGGTACATCATGTACAGGACCAAAACTTTCATCGATATGCAAATCGGTGACAAAGGCAATTTTCATGTGTTTCATTTATGCGAATGTAAAAGACATAAACCGGGAAAATGGCACAGATCAGGAAAGAATTTCAAAAATACATTCAATCACTCGATGATGAAGCGTTAAAAGAAGAACTCATGGCTTTGTACACCAAGATTGATGATGTCAAGAAACATTATGCCATGGAATTGGGTTCAGATGCCGACAGGCAGAAACTCTACAAAAAAGCAAAAAAACAAATATCATCCATGTTCCACATCGGCCAAAAACCCAGGAAACGCCCAAGGATCAAGAAAGTCAAGGAAATACTCAGGGAAATCAGGACGCATGCCATCTTCAAGCATGAACTGGCGGATATTTTTCTGCATGCATCTGAAGAAGCGGTCAGGTTTATCCTGTATAAACCAAATACAACCGATGCCGTGTACAATCTAGCAAAATCGGGTTATGAAAATGCGATTCAACTCATAGAAGAATACAACCTTGAAGTGACGATGGGAGACAGGCTGGAGGCCCTGGAAAATAACATGTCTCGCAATCACGATCTACAAAACATCATAAAACCGGCAGGGAGACGAAAAAATAAATATCTATAATTGTTAAGTTTATAGAAAATTACACCGGTTTGGATACAACAGGCTCCAAGGACATCATTCACCTGGCAAAAGAAAAGATCAGCGAGATCTTCAGCACCCTGGACGATGCTTACGCTTATCACAATCTCGAACACACCCATAATGTGTATGAGGCGTCCATCCATCTCAGCGAAGCCGCTGGCTTGCCCGAAAACGAACGAGAAATGCTTCTCCTGACCGCACTCTTCCACGATACCGGATTTATTGCCAATCCTCACCAGCATGAAGCGGAGAGTGCCCGTATCGCTGAAGCCTTCCTCAAAGCACACAGTTATCCTGAAAATCAAATCAACCGCATCAAACAATGCATCCTCGCCACGCGAAAAGATGCAGAACGGCACACAAAACTCGAAAAACTGGCCGTCGATGCCGATATGGCCGGCCTGGCAGCCACCGACTACGATAAACGTGCCAATGCGCTCCGTAAAGAAATCAACGCTTTTAACCAGGCTCGGATCAGCAAGGACGAATGGTTGAAAACAAATATCAAGTTTCTTGAAAATCACAATTACCTGACCGAAGAAGGCCAACGGCTCTTTGACATAAAAAAGACTGAAAACCTCGCAAAGCTGATCCAGGAAAGAAAACTTAAAAAAGAGCGTAAACTTTTAACCATTGGTTCAAGCAAAAATGCGCAGACGCAATTCAAAACAGCCCTTCGTAACCATATCGATCTCAGTGCCATTGCAGACAATAAGGCGAATATCATGCTGAGTGTCAATGCGCTGATCCTGACCGTCGCCATTCCCATCCTCATTAACCAGATTGAATTGAATCCAAGGCTGCTCATTCCCACGATAATCCTGGGGTTCGTTTGTACGGTTTCCATGATCTATGCTACCCTCGCCACGCGTCCCGGAAAGATGAAAGGCAGTACAAACCTCCAGGAGGTTTTGGACAACAGGTCCAACCTCTTCTTTTTTGGCAATTTCCACAAAATGGGCTTTGACGACTATATTGAAAGCATGGAAAAGGTCGTTTCGGACAACAATCTCCTGGACCAGTCTATTATCAGGGATTTGTTTTTTCTCGGCAAAGCATTAGGGAGCAAGTATCAGAATCTCCGGTATTGCTATAACATTTTTATGTATGGCATTATATTGACCATTATTGCTTTTGGCCTCGTCCACATGGTCTGATTATCCTGCACTGTCCTCAGTCAGGAGACCAAGGTCTATTTTTTCTACCTGGTTGTGCATGCTCGGCATGACTTTGAAACGCAAGGCCCTAAGCCCTTCAGCTCCCTGGAGTTTTTCCAGTTCAAGGTCTTCAATTTTCCCATCCACATAATCCTTGCTTTTCAGGTAGTCCAGGTATTCCAAATATTCCTTCCGGTCTTCATCCTGGAGATAAATGATGGACACCATCCCCGGCCGGGTAACCCTTTCTTTTGTGCCTTTGATCAGGGATTTGTCGATGCGTTTTTTGAGGATCTCATAACGGACATTGTAGGTGCCATCGACATCAAACTGTTTTTCATCCATTCTGAAGCGAATGCTCAGGGGATTGTTGAAGGTAAATATCAACTGCGCTGTTTCGAGTGGGATAGGCAATTCAGAACCCATGTTATCGACCATGCGCGTCACTTCGCACATCTTGATCAACTGCCATAATTTGAACTCCTTTAGATAATATGAATTGAAGGTGAGGTCCTTCAAGATGGATTGCCCCAGGTAAATATTGTACTCCACACCATCCGTCTTATACTTTTCAAAATAATGTGGCAGGGTTTCCTGCAGCTCATCGTCTTGTTCCTCAATAAAATCAGAAATAGCCTGGCTCAACTTGCTCACACTGATCTCATACTTCTTGCGTTCATTATATACAATATTGAGGTCTGGATCGAGATGCTTCACATAAGACATGTAGGGATCATGGGGCAGGTGGGTGTAACGCTCCTTAAGCGTTTTTAAAAATGGGTGGATCTCCGCCGTCAATAATTCCACGATCGCGGATTCATCACTCGAGATAAACTGCTTCCTGAGCTTCATGATCTGCTTTTGCACCTTGACGATCAGCGCATCAAGCATGGAAAAATTAATGTGTTCAGCCCATGACTGCATTAATTTTTCTGCCTTCTTCAAGTTGCTTTCCAGGTCTTTTTTTATGGCCTTGTTGCGCAATTCTGATGACCCGACGATATCGGCCTGCCCATACAAGGGATAAACATCCTTAAATACGATCGGCTCCAGGATGCCATCAAAATTGGGGAGGGTCTTCCTGATCTCATAACTTCGGGACACTTCCGTAAATTTCCATTCCACACTGGGATGGAGCGAAGTGAACTGGTCCTGAATGAAAAGGTTTGTGCGGTTGTTGAGCTCACGTAAATAGCGCTTGTTTCCCTCAAGAAGCAGATCAAAGACCGGCTTGAGTTCCTGGATAATAAAATTATTAAACGCGAGCGGCGTTTTTGAGACAATTTCCAATATAGTGGTCAGGTTGCCTTGCTTATCAAAGGATGGAAAGAGGATGACGCTTTTATACCCTTTCTCTGCCAGGCGCATTTCTCCATGAGACGGATTGCTGAGTGTACCCAGGTCTTCGACGACAACAGGCGATTGGGCCTTGATGGCATCGAAATAAATGCCATGTCCATCTTTACTCCTGGCCTGTAATTTTTTCAGCGAATTGGTCCCCGCAAGACTGTAACTCTGGTTGTCATAATACTCTCTGAAAATGATATCCACAAAGCCGAGCTCAATATCATCCAGTTGGAGGTAGTCTTTTAACTGTCGTTGCAGCAGGACCAGCCATTCTTCTGTATTGACATTTTCAGATCCGAGAATGATATCATCCTTAATGATGGATAAAACTTCGAGGCGTGTCACATTGTTCAGACGCCCCATGCCAAAGCCTTTAAACGAGAAATTCTCCGGAGGGAGTTTTTCGAGCCATGTATCAGGATTGTCAAGATGACGCAGCAATTGGTTGATGTCTTCTTCGGTCAGGGGGATCAGGGGTTTGGTATTCATGACCCGGACATGGTCAAAATTGTAAGACATCTGGTAGTATCTTCTCAAGCCAGTGCTTTTATTTTGCAGGCTGATCACCTGGTTACTGCATAAATTCAGCGATTGATCATAAAAGGCATTGAGAATGAGGCCACCTGCCTGCAGGATGTTATCGCCGACCCTGAATTTCGAGGCGAGTTTATCTTTGTCTATTACCAATTCCCACTCACCACCAAGAAATAATTCTTCAAGGCGACCAGTGGCATACATGCTTGTCTTGAGAAAAGGAGCCCCTATGAACGCCGGCTCATTGCTGAACAACATGGAAGGCATGAACAAGGCGAGGACTGAACTCATGCGCTCCTTGAGTTCTTCACCTTCTGTTTCCAGCCAGCCGGAATTGATCATTTCCCGCATCTTTTTGACCTTGGGCTCCATCTCTACACGCGCATGATTGCACGCCCCAAAAACATTGGATGTAAAAATTTCAATGAAAGGATCACAGCTAAAACGCGTTGGATAGGGAAAGGGATTCAGGTTGGCCATCAACTGGAGAAATACGGGACCGGGAACGGTTTCCAATTCCAAAAGATCTTCAAATGTGATCTGATCTAGGTTGTCTAAGTTCATAATATTGAAATTTGATCGGGGTTATCAAGTTGAATAAATAAACCCAAATATTATTCCATTGGTTCACTTCCCCGGTGAATTCCGGTCAGACATACGCCTGAATACGTCGATCATCAGAGACATTCGCCTGAATATACCTTACTGAAAGGTTGATTGTATGGTGTCCAAAACGCATCTAATGTGTTTTGAAAGTCAACAATCTCGCCGTTTATTTGTCCCATAAATAAAAAGGCAATGAAGATCATTTCTTGGAACGTCAATGGCCTCAGGGCAGCCATAGGTAAGAATTTCGCAGATGAGGTCAGGGCATTTGACGCAGATATTTTTTGTGTCCAGGAAACAAAAGCCCAGGATGACCAGGTGGCAAAAGCTCTGGAGCCCGTGAATGGGTATAAGATCTTTTCAGCCTCAGCTGAGAAAAAAGGCTATTCAGGGGTTGCATTATTGTCCAAAGAGGAACCGATACACGTCAGGGAAGGCATTGGTAAGAAAGTCCATGATACGGAAGGAAGAGTATTGACTGCAGAATATAAGGCATTTCACCTTGTCAATGTGTATGTGCCCAACAGTGGCAGTGGCTTAAAACGGCTGGACTACAGGTCTAAGTGGGATAAAGCTTTCACATCCTACATCCGGAAACTAAAAAAAGAAAAACCCGTCATCATGACAGGGGACTTTAACGTTGCCCACCAGGCCATAGACCTTGCTCGACCCCAATCCAATTACAATAAAACCCCGGGATACACACAAGTAGAAATTGATGGCATGACCAAAATCCTTAAAACCGGCCTCGTCGACTCCTTCAGGATGCTCTACCCTGACAAGATCCAATACACGTTCTGGAGCATGCGTTTAGGGGCCAGGGCCAGGAATATCGGATGGCGGATTGATTACTTCCTGGTCGACAAAGCCCTGTCCAATGCCATACAGGATACCACCATCCACGACCAGGTGATGGGATCAGATCACTGCCCTATTGAATTGCGTTTAAATATGTAATTTTAAAAGAAAAAGTGAACAGGATCCTCAAACTCATTATTGGTATTCTCGTCACCCTGATCTTGATCTTCCTCATGGCAGGACTATTCGTTCCGAAGGTTTCCTATTCTACCAGTGTCACGGTCAATAAGCCTTTACAAGTCACATGGGAACAATTCAATGACCGGGGAGCAATCCAAAACTGGATCCCTGAAGTGCAGCACATTAAGATCCTGAAAGAAACACCCCAAGTGATCGGCTCACAATACCAGATGTATGTCGATTCCGGCAAAGGTGAAATCATCATGACGGAAACGGTCACTGAATTTGTCCCACCTGAGAAAGTCGGCCTCGAATACAATGCCGGCCAAATGTTGAAACGCGATAAATTCTCTTTTTCTGGAGATACGACGACCACCACGATATCAGGTACACATATTTGTCGCGGTTCAAACTATATCCACAGGTGCCTCTTTGCATTTTTCAAAGGCATGTTTCGAAATACTGATCAGAAATACCTGGATCAATTCAGGGATTGGACAGAAAATCAATAAAATACGCCTGTATTCAACCATCTATCCGCGAAGAATCTTCTTTGAAAATTCC
>JBFKJL010000095.1:0-8289 GCA_041631795.1 Saprospiraceae bacterium
CACCAGATGACGCCGGACAATGCCGAGGTCAGCGGGATGTGGACAGGTGGATACAGGGCCATCAATGCCGCCAACCTTATCCTCAAAGCGCTGACAACAGTGGACGACCCGGCGTTGACAGCTGATATCGCCAACAGGATAGAGGGTGAAGCTTTGTTCATACGAGGAATGGTCCACTTCGAAATGGTACGTTTCTTTGGCAAGCCCTATGGCGCATCCCCTGGGACTGACCTTGGTATTCCAATTATGACATCAGCTGTCGAAACAACAGAAGATATCACATTTCCAAACAGGAATACAGTTGCAGAGGTCTATGCCCAGGCTGAAGCGGACCTGACTGCAGCAGCCGGCAAGTTGGCCGGGTACAGCGAAAGAGGTCGGGCATCCACTGATGCAGCAAACTGCTACCTCGCGGAAATTGCCTTCCAGAAGGAAGATTACGCAGCAGCAGCGTCTTTTGCGGCAAACGTTATTTCTACAGGGAATTATGCCCTCACAGCAGATCCGGTTGACTTCTTTGTCAGTGAGGGATCCAGCGAAGAGATCTTTGCAGTGATACACACAGAACAGGACAACCCGGGCGTGAACGGATCGCTCCCGACGTTCCACAATGTCGCCGGAAGGGGCGGTGATGTGGTTTTCCAGCCGGACCTCCTGGACAACGGCTTTGGTAGCGTATTTTCAGCAGATCAGTTGAGCGCTATCGATGCTGAGGGCGCAACTCCCGCTGACATGAGACTGATCCAGTTGTCATTTGATGGCAACGGGACACAGTTCATTGAGAAATATGAAGATCCGCTCAACAATGCGGATGACGCGCCAATATGGCGGTTGGCAGAGGTTTTATTGCTGAGGGCCGAGGCTCTTGCAAGAACTGAGGGGGTGAATGATGCCAGCGTGAATATGCTGAATATGGTCCGCACGCGTGCACTCAAAGCGCTTGATGCCAATGACTTGCCGGTCGCCAACAGCGATGATCTCGTCAGTTATTCCACAAGTGATTTTGCTTCCGCTGATGATCTGATCGAGGTGATCATCAATGAGCGCAGGGTAGAAATGGCTTTTGAAGGCCAGAGGTTTCATGATCTGAGCAGATTAAAAAGAACAGTGAATGGCGACGCCTGGGACGCCAACAATCTGAGATTTCCAATTCCGCAAAACGCACTTGACGCCAATGGCAACCTGGTGCAGAATCCCGGGTATTGATCGGAATAGAATACAAGTACAACAATGAATTTTTAGACCTAAACTATTATTAATAAAACTAGAAACTATGAAAAAAGTCTTATTACTTTTTACGATGCTGACTTTGTGCATTGGGACTACTTTTGCCCAACGCACAGTTAGTGGAACGGTGACGGATACAGACGGCCTTCCACTGATCGGCGCAAATGTTCTCATCATGGGAACATCCATAGGGACCATCACAGACATTGATGGAACATATTCCCTCGATGTACCTGATGGGTACAATACGCTTGTTTTTAGTTACACAGGTTTCTCAACAGAAGAAGTCGATATAGCCGGACGCACAACGATAGATCTCGTTATGGCTGAAGGTGAACTTCTTGAAGAGATCGTTGTAACAGCAGGCGGCCTTGAAAAGAACAAGGCAAGACTCGGTTATGCGATTCAAAACGTCGAACCAGATGATGTGGTCGCTGCCAAGGAAGTCAACCTTGTGAATGCCCTGAATTCGAAAATTGCGGGTGTCCAGGTTGTAAGCTCTTCCGGATCTCCGGGATCTTCAGCCAATATCCGGATCAGGGGAAGCAAATCCATCAATGGGACCAACGATCCACTCTTTGTTGTGGATGGTGTGCCGATTGATAACTCATCAGTGGGTAATGGAGTGGATGGTGTTGACCAGTCCAACAGGGCGATTGACATTAATCCTAATGATATTGCTTCATTGACAGTATTGAAAGGCCCTGCAGCTACTGCACTCTACGGTGTACGTGCCGCCAATGGTGCGATCATTATCACAACCAAGAAAGGCGAAGCTGGCAAGCCAAAGATTTCCATCACTGCAAGCTACGCCATGGACCAGGTCAACAAACTGCCTGAGATGCAATCGACATATGCCCAGGGAAGAGTTCTCAGTGGTGTGCCTACCTATTTAGGCCCATCCACTGGTAACGGTTTCAGCTGGGGACCTCTTCTTTCCGACCTCGAATTCGATGGCGTGCCCACCGAGTTTGATCAGAATGGTAGCCTTGTTGCTGCTGGAACAGGAAATGGCGTACCCGCAAGGGCTTACGACCAGTTTGATTATTTCATCAATGGTAACACTTACGACTTGAATGCATCTGTATCAGGTGGTATTGATGCGACAAATTACTTTGTTTCGGCTGGACGATTGACCTCTAATGGTATCGTGCCAAATTCCACATTCAGCAGAAATTCATTCCGTTTGAATACAAATACGGACCTGTCTGATAAATTGAGCATTGGTGTTTCTGCAGCTTACTCTAACTCAGGTGGTAACAGGATCCAAAGAGGTTCAAACCTCAATGGTGTGATGCTCGGTTTACTCAGAACGACACCGACGTTTGACAATGGGAACGGACTCGTTGGACAGGCAGCTGCCGACAATGTCAGCTCTTATGTTTTGGAAAATGGCGATATGCGTTCATACAGGAACGGTATTTATGACAACCCATACTGGACAGCCAACCGAAACCCTTCCCAGGATGAAGTGGACAGGATCATCGGAAGCATTTTTGCCCAATATGATGTCATGGATAATCTGAGCCTGAATTATCGCCTGGGTGTGGATACATACACCGACAAGAGAAATTCAGCTATTGATATCCAGACAAACGCATTCCGTCCTGAACCAGGTTTTATTTCTCAAACCAAGATCACCAATAAGGACATCAATTCTGATCTCTTCCTGAACTATGAGAGAGATCTGACGGATGATATCAACATGAACCTGATTGTGGGTTATAATATCTGGGATCACCATTACAACAGGCAAACAACTGACGGTACAACCATGAGTATTCCTGGTTTCTATCACATCAGCAATGCCACTGACCTTGTAGCGACTGAGGTGATTGACAGAAGAAGGATCCACGGTTTGTACGCTACGGCGGACTTATCCTATTCAGATTTCTTGTTCCTGAATTTGACAGCACGAAGAGACCAGTCTTCTACGCTTCCGATTGACAACAATTCATATGAATCGTACTCGGCAAGTATGGGTCTGACGTTCACAGAGTTGGTTGAAATCGACAGAAATATAATTGACTATGGAAAGCTGAGGGCTTCCTACGGTAAGGTGGGGAATGATGCCCTGGCTTACAGGACACAATCTGTATTTGTTCAGTCAGAATCTGGTGGAGATGGATTCATCACTACTGTACAGTTTCCGAACTTCGGTACAAACAGTTTTGAAAGAAGCAATCTTCTGGCCAACAGCCTATTGACACCTGAATCAACAACAACTTTTGAAATAGGTGCGGATCTTAAGTTCCTGAAAGGACGTTTGGGACTTGATTTTACATACTATAATTCCAAGTCAGAAGATGTGATCATTGACGTGGATGTGTCAGCTGTAACAGGGTTTACAAATGCCACATTGAACTCTGCTGTTATCAATAACGAAGGTATTGAGATCGTGGCCAGTGCAACACCAGTTTCCAACAGGAATTTCAACTGGGATATCGATGTGAACTACACGAAATATGAAAATATTGTAGAATCATTGGCACCAGGTCTTGAGGATATTGGTATGGCTGGTTTCGTTTCTACTTCTGCCGACGTGGTACCTGGACAACCGTTTAGTGTAATTTATGGAAATGGTTTCCAAAGGAATGACAATGGTGATATGATCATTGGTTCTGACGGATGGCCACTTCAAGATCCAATTAAAAAGCCCATGGGTGATCCCAATCCGGATTGGACAGCAGGTGTGAGAAATACATTCTCCTACAAGGACTTTACACTTTCTGCATTGCTGGATATCCGCCAGGGCGGTGAGATGTGGTGTGGCACATGTGGTATCATCAATTACTTTGGTACATCGCAATTGTCTGCAGATGAAAGAAATGATGTCGTCGTATTTGACGGTGTTGTTGATAACGGCGACGGTACATTTTCACCAAACAACACCCCAGTGGCATTAGCGGAGGCTGATCCGACGGCATCATTCTCCAGCTTCTACAGGGTACGCTATGGTTTTGGTGGAATCTCTGAAATGAATATTTTCGATACTTCATGGTTAAGACTTCGTGAACTGACTCTGGGGTATACACTTCCGCAAATAGAATCCTTAGGATTTTTGAGAGGTGCTTCAATATTCCTTACAGGAAGAAACCTTTGGTTGAATACGGACTATCCGGGTATCGATCCTGAGACTAACCTCACAGGTGATTCCAATGGTTTTGGTCTGGATTACTTCAACATGCCAAACACAAAAAGTTATACTGTAACCGTTAGATTGGACTTCTAAACTAAAAAAGATAAAAGATGAAAATTTTAAAATATAACCTGATATTTCTTTTATGCTTTCTGACCTTTTCATGTTCAGACAGTTTAGAAGAAATCAACATAGACCCGACCAATCCCACGGATGTCGGACTCAACCTCATTTTGCCTGAGATATTATCATCTTCAGCTTTCAATGAGGGGACTAACCCAAATAGGGTCGCTGGAATTATTATGCAACAGTTGTTTGGCATTGATGCCCAGCAATTGGCGTACAATGACTACCGTCTTGGCGAAGACGTCATGAACAACTACTGGAGGACAGGCCTTTATGCCGGTGTCTTAAGAAGTTGCAAGGTGGCTATAGACAAGGCAGCAGAAGACAGCAGACCTTTCTACAGTGGTGTGGCAAAAATTGTCATGGCCAATGAGTACGGAAAAGCGGCCTCATTCTTTGGCGATATTCCATTTTCTCAGGCCCTGCAGGGTACAGATGTACTTCAACCCGCCTATGACAGTCAAGAAGCTGTTTATGCTGGTGTTCAAGCAATGTTATCTGAAGCGATTTCTGAATTGAGTGGCGCATCAGAAGGCGGTGGTTACTTTGGTGGTGACCTTGTCTTTGATGGTGATATCGACGCATGGATAAAAGCGGCTCACGGATTCAAAGCCAGGTATTACATGCACACTTCCAAAAGAACTGGTGATTATTCACAGGCTGTTTCAGAAGCCAACCAGGCCATGAGCAGCAATGCTGAGAATGCTTCATTCCAGTTCCTGTCATCTCAAACGGGCAACTTCTCATTGGCAAAATTCGGAATTGAAAGGCCTTCTACACTAGGTATTCACCCGCAATTTGCCGCAATGATGGATGGAGACCCCAGGCAAAGTGTCTATATGTACACTGACGGAACGACGTGGTGGTACTTTGATAGCGCAGACGGTGGAAACATGATCTGGGCACAAAGTGCAGCCAACGTACCTATGATCAGCTATGTTGAAATGGCATTCATCAAAGCCGAAGCTGCTGCCGCATCCGGCAATGCAAGCGCTGAATTGGCTGAAGCCATTACAGCAAGCTTTGACATACTCGGTGTCAGTGGCGCCGATACCTATATCGCAAGCTTGCCTGATGCTTCATACAATACTGTCATGACTGAGGCTTATAAGGCCTACTATGGATTTAATTTCCATGAGGTGTTTTCAAACTGGAGAAGGACAGGCATTCCTTCCCTGACACCATCTGCGAACGGCTCTGGTGGATTGAATCCATCGGGAAGCATTCCGCAAAGATATTTGTATGCTGAGTCTGAAACTCAGACAAACAGTGCAAATGTCGAAGCGGCACGAGCTGCTCAGGGAGGTGCATTATTAGATGTTCCAACATGGGCAAATCAATAATTGAATTCATGGAATTAGCCTGATGAAATATACTCTTATCATATTGTTCATGTCCTCCGCACTCCTGGCTCAGATTGATGTTGAAGACATCACCCAGGCCACCGAGCAGTTTTCCGACTTTGCAAAGGTTGAAAACCTCAGGGTGTATGGATATGAACAATTTGATTCGAGAAAGAAAGGCGCCGAAGGATCACCATTGCTGACAACGGAGTGGCAACGCGGAAAAATCGATTTGACCAATGGTCACAAATACACACAATATCTTTTCAGGTTCAACATCGCAGACAACAGCTTGATCGTGAAACTGAAGAAGAAGATTGTGGTGGTGCCCAATCACCTCATATCCTCATTCGTTATTGAGGATCTGGATGCGGTGGATGGGATCATAAATAAAAGACCATTCAAAAGATTTGAGACTCACGTTAATCCAGGTCAATTTCTCGAGGTGCTTGTCGAGGGCCCCTATACGCTTCTGAAGGGATATGATGTCGAATACAAGAGATCAAATTACAATCCCGTATTGGATACCGGCAGGGTCAATGACAAGATCATTAAAAAAGAAATTTACTATGTCAACAATGGAGATAAGTTCCTCGAAGTGAATGACAACAAAAAAAAAACACTGAAGTCATTTAAAGCTGACAGGAAATTGCACCGGTACCTTGAAAACAGTAAGATCAAAACTTCAAAGGAAGAAGATCTTATACTATTTATTCACCAGGTCAATTCAGATGCTTAATTACTAACGAAAAAATTATAAAGAATGAAGACTTTTATTCGAAATATAAAATTCATTATACCTGTCCTCGTGTTGGTGCTGATCAGCGAATCGTGTAAAGACGAGGATTACCTTACCGGAGGTTTGCCATTCTCAGTTGAAGGCACCGTCGTCGCCGTTTCCGGCGTCTCCGGAGAATACAATACGGCATTACCAGATGATGGTGTGACCTACACACTTGATGTGGGAGGTGCGGACCCCGGATCTGTTAATGTATTTGTTTCACATAATGGAGGGACGCCTGGGGCATTGACCTCTGTGTCCAGCTTCCCATCTACAGAATTTGTCAGCCTCGCCGCTGCTGCTGCAGGAGCTAATGTGCCTCTAGCAAATGTGGCTCCGGGTGATAATTTCAAGTTTACCTTTGAACTGGGTAATGGCTATAACACAACAGAATCATTTAGCGCTGATGTATTTATAGTTTTTAAATCTGCTTTGGATGGCACTTTTAATTCTGTGACAACATTAACCAATCAAAATGCAGGCATTGGATGGGATGGATGTGAAGGCCAAACCTGGGAAGGTATGGTCGAATGGGAACGTGCGCACACAGATCCCAACGGTGATGGCTCGTACATCGTGTATTCATTTGACAGCACAGGTGCTAAAAATGAAGATATGTCTCATGGTGCGTATTACCCTTGCTACAACGCCGATGCAGCAGGTATGCCACTTGGTGACCTGAGAGTTTCGGATGTCGATGGCAAACTGTCCATACCAGGTGCATCCCAATGGGGTGAAGTGTACACTGTCAAAGATGTGGCAGTAGACGGCAATGTCCTGACATTTGGCTGGACAAATGATTATGGTGAAGGCGCCGTTGTACAATTGACAAGGACAGACGGTGAAGACTGGCCGGAAAACCTCCGATAAGTCATAACTATCAAGTAAAAAGAAATGGGAAGGCAAATACTTTGCTTTCCCATTTTTAATTTTGACATATGCAATCATTCTTCCGCTGTTTTTTAGGGATTCTTGTCGTCACCCAGGTTTTGGTGTCCCAAAACACAGTAGGACTGATCAGTATTGATCCACAAAATGTCACCAACGGATACAATTTACTTTATCCAAATAATCAATCTTCAGTTTTCCTTATAAACAACTGCGGCCAACTTATCAATACGTGGGAAGATGAGAGAGACGGCCGTCCCGGTGTGGTCGCTTATCTTCTTGAAAATGGTGATCTCCTCAGGGCCAGTACACACGGGAATTTACCCCCATCATTTGGTGCAGGCGGTTCCGGAGGCGTCATTGAATTGCTTGATTGGAACGGGGAAATCCAATGGCAATATATTATAGCAGACACTTTCAAAAGGCAGCACCACGATGTACATATGATGCCCAATGGCCATGTACTGGCCATCGTTTGGGAGAATTATGATTTTGAGGCCATCAAATCAAAGGGTTTTGATACGATCCAAAACCGGCAGGTGGAATTGTGGTGTGATGCCATTTATGAAATTGATCCCGTTCTCGACAGTGTGATTTGGATATGGCGGAGCTGGGATCACCTTGTCCAGGAATTTGATCCAAACCTGGAAAATTATGGAGACATCAGCGAGAATCCCGGCAAGATCGATATCAATTACCATGATTTCAGTTTTGGTAGACAGGACTGGATGCATTCCAATGCCCTGGACTATAATGAGCGTCTTGACCAGATTATCTTGAGCGTC
>JBFKJL010000096.1:0-8278 GCA_041631795.1 Saprospiraceae bacterium
CGTATTTTTTCTTTAATTAAGATTTGGAAACCGGGAGGCCATCCCTCAACTGGGTAAGGTTGCTGATAATATATTCCTCACCAGGCTGCAGACCGGAGACCACCTCGATACGGTCTCCAAAGTCTTTGCCGGTGCGGATCCATCTTAGCAACGCTGTATTTTGCTCACTGACAGTATAAATGCCTGTCAGTTGCCCCCTTTGGATCAATGCATCCTTTTCGACTGTGGTGCAACTGGTTTTGAAAGCCTTGCTTGGAACGGGAATGTGCACATTGGCATACATCCCTGGAAATATCTTCGACAAGGTTTCGGAGTCTGGCTCCAATCGTGCTTTTATAGTAAACTGTCCTCCAGTATTGACCGCTGATGGGGAGACCGCTATGACCTTTCCTTTCACGGTGCCTATAATGGCCTTGATCTGACAATCCAGCATCATACCCAATTGGACGGCAGAAACCTGGTGATCTGAGACATGGGCAACGACTTCATAATTTTTATAACCCTCTATGTTTAAAAGTGGGGCCCCGGGATTCACCAGATCGCCGCGGTTGACTAATTTTGCAGAAATATATCCTGTGATAGGCGCCCTGACTTTCGTATAGGCCATAAGCTCATCTATTTCTTTCTCCATCTGATTGGCCGCCTCAAGTTTAGCTTTCATCATCTCATGCTGGGCAGAAATATCATCCCATTCCTTTTTTGTCACTGAAGCCTGCTCCCATAATGTTTTAATCCTGTCATAATTGATCTTAACATTATTCAATGCGGCTTCGGCCTCTGATATATTGGCCCTGACCTGGGATTTTTTGACAGGGAGTTCATTGTTTTCTATAGAAATAATGACCTGTCCGGCTGTGACCTTGTCTCCTATTTCCAGGTCCATGGATGTGATATACCCCATCATTCTGGAACTTACAGTGGATGTGTTCCCGGATTGAACAATTCCACTCAGCACAGTTGTAGCACCTGTATTCTGTGCTTCTACCTCCCTGGTTTTGACCGGGACAGGTTCGGTATCGTATATACTCTTCGAAGCACTGCTCGCTCTCTCATGGCCTCCGCAAGATGTAAGCCCGGAAAGGAAAAAGCCAGAAAACAATAGGATGATTAGATTTTTTGTAACTGTCATTATTTGGTTTTTTTTAATTCATTAAAAAATTGAGATATGCACTCTTCACGTTGAGTTCATATAAAGCGTTCAGCCTAGCAAGCTTTTTTTGTGAAAGCTGCGTTTCCGCAGTAATGATATCTGTACTCTTTTCAAGGCCCTGGGCCAACCTGTTTTTTCGAATCTGCAAAGCCTCACTGCCTTGCTGAATAGATAGGTCATGGATTTTGATCTGATCGAGAATTTCGGCAATGGCCAGGGATGTCTTTTTTAATTCCAGTTTCGACTCTGCCATTCTTTGTTCAAGCATCACTTTCTGTTTGGCAATTTCAGATCTCGTTTTATCAATCGTCGGTTTCCTGCGGTTACCCGCATAGATATCCCAGTTGAGAGACAGGCCAATCTGAAAATTATTGGCACGATTTTCAAAAGGGATAGCGTCATTTAATTCGAAACTTCCAAATGCCCTGACCTTCGGAAAGAACGATTTTCGTGATGCCTCCGCCACATGTTCCAATGCCACGATGCCGTGGCGTAAAGCCTCCAGGTCCGCCCGATTTGTATTCAATTCATTTATCCCAAAATCCTCAGGTGACCAATCCTCCAAAGTATCGGAAACCGTGTATATGACAATAGTATCGTTGTTCAGTAAATAATTGAATTGCGCCCTGGCATTCTCTGCATTCATTCGGGCTGAACCCAAAGCCAACGTGGCCTGGTTGACCTGGACTTGCACCTCAAGTACATCAGATTGAAGCATTAATCCCTGGTCATAAAGATCTTTGACGACTTTATAATTGGATTGAGCCGCTGTGAGGCTCTTTTCTAAAACATCAATGGCCGCACTTGTCACCTGAAGCATGTAATATGCCTGTATAACCTCCAATTCGATGCCCTGCATGGTCCTTTTGGCCATGGCATCCGTCATCTGGATACGGCTTTTGATTGCCTGTTGTTCTGACCTGGCTTCAGGATTGTAAAGTGGCATCATGGCATTGAAGGCCAAGTTAAACTGGTTATGCACATCGGGACTGTTCAATAATGACGGGTTAAAATCCGATTGTTGAACTTCCTCCTGCAACAATTTAAATCCAAAGACTTGTAAGGGATTATTGGTCGCAATATCATTCACTTGTACACCGAAATACGGGAGAAAATTTCCTTTGGATTGTTCCAAAACAGCTTTCTGAATTTCAGTGTCCCATTGCGCCATCTGGATGGTCTGATTTCTATCCCTGGCCATCCCCAAAGCTTCATCAAGGCTGATCTTCACCTGGGCCGTGGCTATGTAAGAGAACATCAAACCGAGTATGACGGTAGCAAGAGTGAATTTCTTATTGAAAGTACATGAATACATGTTCATTTATTAATATTCTTAACTAAAAAAATTCTACACAATATCACAGGACTCCATACAATCCAGGATCTTGAACAGTTTTTTATCAACAATACTGTAGTACACATACATACCCTTCTTCTTGCAGGATAATATGCCGCTGGTTCTCATTTTGATCAGGTGATGTGAGAGCAGGGATTGCTCTACGTCAAGGCTGATCAAGTCAGAAATTTCAGACACATTCAGTGCCCCATGATTCCGGAGTGCAGCGAGAACTTGCAAACGCACCGGGTGACCGATGACCTTCAGGATTTCCGCAATCCTTGTGACAAAGCGTTCTGACTGAATCCTGTTTGTTTTCATGGCACAAGTATATGACTATATGTTCATACATTCAAATATTTTTTGCGTGAAAAACCATTTACGTGATCTGGATTACACAGAACCCAACGCCCCACAATCAATTTGCAGGGTGTGCGATGCCCCAATAATTGTAACTGGCAGGTTTGAATCCAGGCAAGTACATTTCGTCCAGGTGGTCTATTTTGAATGCCCCCGTTTTTATGATCCCGGGAATATCTCGATTCAAATGGCATCCGCCACCCAATCTTTTCCAAACGGGGCCAATGGCATTCTGCCATTTGTATACGGAAGTATCAGGTGCCCGTCCGTGTTCGCAAAAAACCAGCTTACCTGTAGGTTTGAGCACACGTCTGAATTCCGAAAATGAGGCAGCCAGATCCCTCAGGGAACACATCGTATAAGTAGACACAATTGTATCCACTGCATTATCTTCTATAGGTATATTTTCAGCAACCCCTTCAACAAACTCAACATTGAGTGAGACGTTTTCCAGCTGTTTTTGTGCCATTGACCACATGACACGCGAAGGATCCAGGGCCAGTATATACCGCACTTTCCCGGGATCATAAAAATTGAAATTCAATCCTGATCCTGCCCCAATTTCCAGAACGCGCCCCTCGGCCATAGGAATGACCTTTAACCTTTGCTTCATCGCCGGCTTTAAAGCGCAAACCATATTTGTCACTCGGGGTAATATATATTTGTCGTACAATCCGAACATAGGAGCAAAGCGATTTCGGGTCTTTTTTTATTATATCAAATGGGGTCAAAACTTAATAATTCCTCCCTATCAGGAATCTGTCTTTTTCATTGTGATTGACCCCGACCAACGGTGATGAGAATTGTTGTCCTCTGAACTGTTATAATCATCAGTGACCCCTTCTCCCCTGGCGCCTGCAAATCTTCCAGACCCGCCAATGATCTCAAACTTGTCTTTCCAGTAAGATGATACATGTGGTTCATGGCCTTCAGTCTTACCCTGGATGACTTGTCCTTTCGTCAGGGAAATAAAGAGGGTATCATAGCTTTGATCCAGCATGTAGGCATACATATTGCCATAGTGTCCTTCTGCATCACCACAAAAGTCAAAATAGCCTGTCATATTCCCCAGGATATTTGAACTTCCTTCGCAAGTGACTATAGCACGCCATGCAGACAAACTGTCAAGGCATTTCTTGTTTTCAAGCGTGTCCGGGCCGGCATGGACATATGTGCCGGTAAACTCTGCATTAAAGGTCTGAGTAATGAAAACTGCCTGAGCTTCGTAGTCGGAAGAACTTGTTGCGGTATTTTTACAGGAAAGAACATGCAGGATAAAACCGAACATCAAAGAGTATAAAAGGAGATGACCATACTTTTCCATGGGTCTATTTATTTGTATTAAAATAATGAATTTCCAGGTACATCGTGTAAAATATCCCATTGTCCTTTCACTATGGCCGGCCTTTGAAGTCACGTGAACGGACAAATTGATTCTGGACGATAGCATTAAGGTACAATTCAGATGCCACACACCGAAAAGGCAAAGGCATTGCCAGGGACGAAAACAATGGTATCCCATCACCAAGGAGCAGGGGAATAATTGTGATGATCATATCGTCGATGAGATCTTTGTCCAGGAAGCTGCGAATGGTCGCGCCACCATCAATGTATAATTGATACAATTTCCTTTCATGAATATCATCCAAAACAGACTTTATCGGTCCGTTCATAAGCTCAACCTGACCACTAAGGTGGACTGGTACCTCTTTTAAGGTTTTGGTCAACACAAAAACCGGTTTACTGTACGGCCAGTCCATGTCAAATCCGAGCACAGTTTCATATGTCCGCCGTCCCATGACAATGGCATCGATGCCAGACATAAATCGCCTATACCCCATGTCATTGTTCTCCGGGTTTGGTATGGCATGCAACCAGTCAATCCCACCGTCTTTGTCGGCGATGTACCCATCCAGGCTCGTGGCAATAAAAACGCTGTTCTTTTTTTCCTTCATGCTTATAATTAATCCTGAACAAAATCCGGCCAACGGCGCAAGTATTGGACAAATTTCTCTCCTACGCCTTCCTTATCAAGGTATGTTTTGGACACCGGTAACGCATGGGGTTCAAAATCGGGATCAGCCATGACCCTTGCCGGAAAATCGTGGTGCAAAATAGCCGACCGTCCCACTGTCACAAAATCGACGCCGGTGTCAAGCACATGATGCACATCCCTGCCACTTCCGATCTTTCCGGCCACGGTCATCAGCACATCCTTTCGGTCTATTGCCAGAAAATGTTCCAGCAAGGTCATGCCCTGATACTGTGGGTCCTGGGGGTATTTGTAAACGTCCCACATCGAGATATCCAGGAAGTCGATGTGCCCCCTGGCTATCAATTGCTCACACACCCACAGAACCTCTTCGATATCCATCCCAAAGCGTTCAGGGGATACCCTGACGCCGAGAATAAATTCTGGACCGCAGGCCTCCCTGATGCCCTCTATGATCTCGAACATCAAACGCGCCCTGTTCTCCAGGGAACCACCATAAGCATCTTCGCGCTTATTGATCCCTGCACTCAGGAATTGCGTCAGTATATAGCCGTGGGCACCGTGGACTTCCACACCGTCATAACCGCATCGTTGAGCCCGGATGGCCGCCCTAATGAAATCTATTTTCAACTGTTCAACCTCATCCAGGGTAAGAGCCCGGGCCCCGTATTTATCAGCGGCTGACGGGGATACGGGAGCCTCACCGATCAGTTCCTTTGGCGAACGCATCCCTGCGTGGTGCAACTGGACCAGGGCCAGGCTGCCATGCCCTTGAATATCTTTCGCCAACTTCCGGTGACCATCCTCGTGCACAGCGTCGTAGATCGCCAATTGCCCGGGAAATCCCCTCCCCACAGCATTGATAGCCGTAGCGCAGGTCATGACTATTCCAAATTGTCCTTTGGCGCGCATGGTCAGCCAGCGCCACTCATCGGGAGACAAGCGGCCATCTGCATGGCTTTGCGTGTTCGTCATCGGCGCCAGCATGAACTTGTTCTTCATTGTCCTGCCACATGGAAAATTCAGTGGTATCCCAGAAGTCATCATATGCCTTGTTTAAAAAATGATAAATGATGTAGATAAGATACAAACTTAACCCAGAACTCAGAATGCTGACATTCGCGAAAAATTTCGGGATGTGCAGCATCCAGACAAGCTATGCTTCGTCGGGACTCTCAACTATTCACTCTAAAGTTTCGCCAGCGCCGAATCCATCCCCATCGCCCTGCGCCAGGCAGCCAGCTGGCCCAAATGCATGGCTTCGTGTGTGACGCACATAAAAAACAGGAGATCTCCAGTCGTTGGATACATTGAGTCAAATCTCCATTGGACTGGGTCATTAAATCGATTTTCCGACATATCGTGGATCAGTTCATCAACCAGGGCATGCAATTCCTCAAGCTTATCCATGAGTTTCGATTTCGGGGGATATACATCCAGTTTCGATTCGGGAAGTCTTGGATCACCTGGGCCCTTTCTTCTGAATAATGGCTCCCACGACGGTTCAAATTGATACGGCCCGTCGAGATATCTAGACGTCATTGCCGCTGCCGAACACAAATGGCCCAGGGTAAAAGCCGGGTGGTTCTCAAGTCCTGGTCCTGGAGAATGGGCCATGAGCTTTTCATCGACATCTTCCACAAGTTTTCGGGCGTACGAGAGATTGAATGCATATGACCTGAGGATATTGCTCTTCATAAACACACATTTTTGGTTCAAGATTAAATTAAAAGTCCTGGGTCAATTTAATGAATTCGGAGCGTATTGTGCCACGAGGGATAGTAAATATGCATAGAAATAAAAATGCTGTGTTACTCATCATGTAATAGCTAAAGTGCTTTTTCTTTCGGAATGATGTGTGTCCCTTTTTCTTTGAGGGTTTGACGAATAGACCTGTACACCTTTTCATAGTCATAGAATGGAATGCGGGGATACAGGTGGTGGACAAGGTGATAGTTTTGTCCCAGCAGCAAATACGACAGTCCGGGAAAATCGAATACACGGGTATTCCTGTACCTGTCCAGTTCTTCATGCGGGTGATGGGGCAACCAGTCAAAGGCAATGGCCAAAAGGACCTGTGACAGGAAAGCCGGGACGACCCATAACCACAGAACCTGGAACCAGCCGACGGATATACCCAACATAATCAGCACAAAAAACATTAATAAGAATACGATAAATCCTTGTCGAAGTTCTCTTTTATTGCTGTTGGATACCTTCTTTTCATGGAAAAGCAATTGGCCGCCTTTAATAAGATACACGGGGAAAATGGTCGCGGCATGAAAGACCAGAGCAGCAAGGTTGCTTGACGCGAGCCAGTGGTCCGGATCTTTGTCGGGATCATTCGTGTGCGCATGGTGTCTGAAATGTACGATTCGAAATATTGAAAACGGGGCGAAAAGGGGTATTCCTGATATCCAGCCGATGCCCTCATTCAGCCACCTCAGTCTGTGGTTGTTGCCCGAAATGTTATAGTGCCCGGCTTCGTGCATGGGCGTGAACAACACATAGGCCATCACCGTATTGATGACCACAGCCCAAACCATGTCGAGATCACCAGCAGTTGCAATAAGGGATGATGTGATGTAGATAATGATCGCGACGAATGTTGTGATTATCGTGGGATAAGCTATGCCGTAATTGTTTTGTGTGCTGAAATCCATGATCGTTGATTTTATACCAATACAAAATCAAAGATACCAAGCCCTGTGCGGAAAAATTAAACGGTACCGTTCATTTGAATTCAACCCGGATCGCTTGTCATCTGTCTGAGCATATTGCTGATCTCGTCCAGATATTTTTCCAGCCATTCCCTTTTGAATGACTCAAAAGTGATCTTCAGCAGGAAATTCTCGGCAATAAGACCGAAAAATGCATGGGCAAATAGCTTGCGGTGCTCCATCCCTATATACATCGCCCATTTATCACTTATGGCTGCAGAGATCATTTCAAATGCCGTTTCAAAACATTGTTTGTAGTGGATATCCTGCCTGTGGATGCGAAGTTGCTTGTGAAAGAACACATCTGTCTTGTGTTCAACAAAGACATGCAGCACATCGGGCTTGATGTGTGTGCAGCTTTTTATTTTTTCCGAAAAAATTCCGGCCTGCTTCAAGTGATGGTTGAGCATAACCTCTTTAAAGTTCTCTACATCACCAAAGTAGTGATAAAAAGACGATTTGTTCTTGCCAATGTTCCGGGCAATGGTCTCGACTGTCAGGCTTTTAAAACCGGATTGTGCAGCAAGATCGTAACCTTCATGAATCCAGATCCATTGCTTTTGATGTGTCATGCCATCCTGTGTGTTTTGTGTTTACAAGATACACAGACGATTTCAATCCAGACTTGTCAATTAATGGGGAGTGAACCGTTAAAACTAATGAGCAATGATTAATGAGCAATGATTAATGAGCAATGATCAATGATCAATGATCAATGA